>JANYFF010000577.1 GCA_025362825.1 Polaromonas sp.
AGCCGATGCTCAAAGCCGGCAAGCGTGCGGTGATCCGCCGCAACCTTGGCTCCAAGCTGCTGCAGATGGAATTCACCACCGCAGAAGAAAAGAAAACCGGCGGCAAGCTGGTCAAGACAACCGACGTGCCGACCGAGCTGCGCAACCGGTATTCGCTGACCGACGACGACGTGGAGCAACTGGCCCGCTACGCGCTGATCATTGAAACGCATTACGGCCGCGCCATGGACATCGAGTGGGGCAAGGACGGCACCGACGGCCTGCTCTACATCCTGCAGGCCCGCCCGGAGACGGTCAAAAGCCAGTCCAAGGGCAAGGCTGAACTGCGTTACAAACTCAAGGCAAACCAGGGCAAGGGCACCGTGCTGGCAGAAGGCCGCGCAATTGGCCAGAAGATCGGCACCGGCCCGGTTCGCATCGTGCACGATATCAAGGACATGGACCAGGTCCAGCCCGGCGACGTGTTGGTGACCGACATGACCGACCCGAACTGGGAGCCGGTGATGAAGCGGGCCAGCGCCATCGTTACCAACCGCGGCGGCCGCACTTGCCACGCGGCCATCATTGCGCGCGAGCTGGGCATCCCGGCGGTGGTCGGTTGTGGCGATGCGACCGAGCAGCTGAAAGACGGCATGCTGGTCACCGTCAGCTGCGCCGAGGGCGATACCGGTAACATCTATGACGGCCTGCTGGAAACCGAAGTCACTGAAGTCCAGCGCGGCGAGATGCCGCCGATTGACATCAAGATCACGATGAATGTGGGCAACCCGCAGCTGGCATTTGATTTTTGCCAGATTCCGAACCACGGCGTAGGCCTGGCGCGGCTTGAATTCATTATCAACAACAACATCGGCGTGCACCCCAAGGCCATCCTTGACTACCCGAACATTGATGCCGACCTGAAGCAGGCGGTTGAAAGCGTTGCTCGCGGCCACGCCTCGCCGCGTGCCTTTTATGTTGACAAGGTGGCTGAAGGCATCGCGACCATTGGCGCAGCCTTCTGGCCCAAGCCGGTGATCGTTCGCCTGTCGGACTTCAAGTCCAACGAATACCGCAAGCTGATCGGTGGATCGCGTTACGAGCCGGAAGAAGAAAATCCAATGCTCGGTTTCCGTGGCGCCGCACGTTACATCAACACCGATTTCCGCGAAGCTTTCGCCATGGAATGCGAGGCGCTGAAGCGCGTGCGCAACGAAATGGGCCTGACCAACGTCGAGGTGATGGTTCCTTTTGTGCGTACGCTCGGCCAAGCCGCGGCGGTAACCGACTTGCTCGCGGAGCAGGGCCTCAAACGCGGCCAGGACGGCCTGCGCATCATCATGATGTGCGAGATCCCGAGCAATGCCGTGCTGGCTGACCAGTTCCTCGAATACTTTGACGGCTTCTCGATTGGTTCGAACGACCTGACGCAGCTGACGCTGGGTCTGGACCGCGACTCGGGCCTGGAGATTCTGGCCAAAGATTTTGACGAACGCGACCCCGCCGTCAAGGCGCTGCTCAGCATGGCGATTTCGGCGTGCAACCGCCAGGGCAAGTACGTCGGCATTTGCGGCCAGGGCCCCAGCGACCATCCGGACTTTGCACTGTGGCTCAAGGAGCAGGGCATTGGTTCGCTGTCGCTGAATCCGGATACCGTGATTGACGCGTGGAAGCGTCTGGCGAATTAAACGGCGAACTGACGCCTTGGTGGGAAACGGTGTTTGAGGGATTGGGCCAATAGTGTTCGGCTAGATGCCAAATCCGTTCGGGCTGAGCTTGTCGGAGCCCTGTCCTCGTGCGGCCAGAGCCTTCGACAGGCTCAGGGCAAACGGTTCAACGAACAGGATTAGGCCCGGCCCTTCAAACACCTTCGTTTGTTTCGGCTTGCCGTTTTCGCCTTGACTGCAGCGTAAGCATTACCCATCCAAACATCGCCCAGGCAACCAGCCCGAGTGCAATTTTCGTCACCAGATTGGCCGTGCGTTGGGCAGATGAGATATTGAAGTCAAACGGTTTGTAGGCGACAAAGTTTCTCGCCTCTTCGATTTGGCTGGCGCGAAAAAGATCGCCGGGCCTGCAGTTGTTTTCTTTCGGGTAAACATAGCAAGCCGGGTTTTTCAAATTCAAAAAATCATTGTTTTCGGCCAGCACCGGGCCGGGAATCAGGTTGGCTGCGGAGAACTTTTCAAGCTGGTAGCCGAAGACCGGGTTGTAGCAAAACACCTGCGACATGCCAGCAACAAAGGTGTTGTTGGACGTCAGCTTCATGGTCTCCGCCCCCGGCTTGATTTCTGCGCCAGTGCCCAATATGGTGATACCCGCCCTGAATCCACCAGACCGCAAAAGCTGCTCTGCCAGCACTACCGGCCGCGCGTCGTAGCCCTGCGCCTCATAAAAGTCGCGCGGCTCCAGCGCGGTTTGCGCCACAGTGGCGAGCAGGCAGGCTCCAACTGCCACACCGCCCCAGCGCTTCCAGCTCGCGCGCTGTGCCAGCAGCCCCACGCCTATTGCAAGGAAGGGGATGTACACAATGATCCAGCGCAGCGGCGTGCTCGCCGTGTTGATGATGGGCACGGTTTTCAGGAAGGCATTCCACGTCGGATCGAAGTAGTTGAAAGCCAGCGGCCAGGCCAGGCCGGCTAGCAGTGCTGCCAACAGCAGGCCCTGACGCAGGCTTGGTCTGCTCCATAAGCGGCCAGACCGCACAAGGCCAACCAGCAGAAAAACAATCAACAGCGCTGCAGCCAAGCTGAAATTGAAAGCCCATTCATGTGCGCCCAACACAAACTGCAGGTTGGTCATTTTCGGCATGCCAAAACCAACGGCCCATTCGGACGGCAGAAACAGCGCGCCTGCAACCACCGCCAGCGCGTCGGGCAGCGAGTCGGCGCCGGGCAGCAGGTAGAAGGTGCGCGGGAAATTGGCGAGGTAAGAGAACGCCGCTGTCAACTTTGCCGCAGACAGGGCCAGCCCTACAAGGCCGGCCAGTGCCGCACGGGCTGCAAAGTTTTTAAACGACCCGCCCCTTAAGCAATGCAGCATTGCCAGGAGGAAGACGCCAAGGGCGCCCGCCAGTATCAGCGTGCCAAAGCCCGACTGCACCCAGTAGGCCAGCACCAACCCGGCCGCCGTCGCGGCCGCTGCCTGGTTGACTCTTGAACCTAGCGGTATCAGCAGTAACAGGGCGAGCAGAGGCGTGAGTCCAAAGCCGTGATAACTCATGTGGCCGATGATCAGGCGGTGCGGCAGAAAGCCGTTGAACATCAAAATACCGCCCACCAGCACCGCAATGAGTTGGCCGGTTGCAAAGACCTTGCGCGCTAACAGATAGCCACCCCAGAACATCAGGGCGGCCATGATGCACAAGGTCAGATGGGCGGCAACCAGCGGTCCCGCAACGATCGCCAGAAACTGCGGCAGCGAATAGTAGGCCGATTGCGGGTCCGGAAAAAACGGTTGTCCGGCACAAAAAGACGGCGTGAACCACGGCACGCTCAGACCGTTGTTCGAGAACCAGATATGCCCGTCAAGCCAGCCTGTTGCAGCTATTGAATAGTCGTGGCCCATCAGGCCGCCGGGGAGTGGAAAGAACGACGCAAAAATAATGCTGATGGCCGCCAGCAAGGCGGCGAATGTAAGCCATACAAAGAGGTTTGCGTGTTTGGGCGTTGGATTTGACCAGAAGACGGGTTGGTGCATTCTGTTTTGTACCTGTCGGCTGGTTTGGGAATGATTGCTGGCTTCAGCCTAGATGAAAACCACTACGGGGCCTTGCCAATTGGTGGGGAAAATCAGGATGAGCCGAAGGCGTTAAATACAGACCGGATCACAATGATTTCCGATCCCGCCGTCCGTGGTGGAACTGCAAGAGAGATTACCATGCACGCGGCCGAAATCGCCCGCACAACCGAAGAAGTCCAGCCCATGCTCCCGCCAGAAAACCGGTTTACCTGCGATGTACGCCACTGACAACCACCGCCTTTACTGGCGCAAGAATCGCATCGCCATTGCCGTGCTGCTGTTGATCTGGTTTGTGGTCACCTTCGGGGTGAGCTATTTCGCACGCGACCTGAGCTTCAGCTTTTTCGGCTGGCCCTTCAGCTTCTGGATGGGCGCGCAGGGCAGCCTGCTGGTCTATTGCCTCATCATCGGGTTTTATGCCTGGTACATGAATCGTCTTGACACTGCCCACGGCGTTGAAGAAGAGGGCGACTGATGGCCGGCTTCTTTGGCACGCGTGACGGTATTCGCCTGACGGGTCGACAGTTCAAGGCTCAGCTGCACCGCGTTTACAGCTGGTACACCGTCGGCCTGGTGCTGTTTGTAGTGGCACTGGCGGTAGCAGAGCGCATGGGCCTGCCGCGCTTGTGGATTGGTTTTACGTTTTTGGCAGCCACCATAGGGCTGTATGCCGGCATTGGCATCATGAGCCGTACCACGGATGCCGCCGAATATTACGTCGCTGGCCGCCGCGTTCCCGCTGTGTACAACGGCATGGCTACTGGCGCCGACTGGATGTCGGCCGCATCGTTTATCGGGCTGGCCGGCACCCTTTACCTCACCGGTTACAACGGCCTGGCCTTCATCATGGGCTGGACGGGCGGTTACTGCCTGGTGGCGCTGGTGCTGGCGCCGTACCTGCGCAAGTTCGGCAAATTCACCATCCCCGATTTTCTGGGTGACCGTTATGGTGGCCACCTGCCGCGCCTGATTGGCCTGATGGCGGCCATCCTGTGTTCGTTCACCTATTTGGTCGCGCAGATTTACGGTGTCGGTCTCATCACGTCCTACCTCACGGGTATCGCTTTCGAGCTGGGTATTTTTCTGGGCTTGGGCGGCATTCTGGTCTGCTCGTTTCTGGGCGGCATGCGTGCCGTCACCTGGACGCAAGTGGCGCAGTACATCATCCTGGTGTTGGCCTATCTGATTCCTGTGGTCTGGCTGTCCGTCAAGCAGACCGGGGTGCCGGTGCCGCAACTGGTGTATGGCTTCCAGCTTGAAAAAGTCACCGCACGCGAAAAGGAACTCACCGCAGACCCGCGTGAACTGGAGGTACGCGCCATCTACCAGCAACGCTCTGATGCGCTGGGGGAAAAGCTCAAACACCCCGCTGAATCGCTGGTAGCCGACAAGCTCGCCGCGACGCGGCACCTGGAAGCATTGAAGGCTGACAACGGGCGCCAGGGTTCTGTGGCAGAAATTTCTGCGGCCGGCAAGGCGCTGGCCAACATGCCGAAGGACGAAGAATCGGCCCGCAAGATCTGGACGGCGGCCCGCGCCGCGGCGGACGTCAAGGCGCTGCCGCTCAACGGCATGCCGCCGCACGCGGCCCAGTTTTCCGGTGATCCGCAGGGCACGCCCAAAGAACAGGCGCTGTACAGCTCGTCGCGGCGCAATTTCCTGGCGCTGGTTTTTTGCCTGATGGTCGGCACCGCTGCCTTGCCACACATCCTGATGCGCTACTACACCGTGCCCAGTGTGCGGCAGGCGCGGCAGTCCGTCACCTGGTCGCTGCTTTTTATAGTGCTGCTCTACTTCACGGCGCCGGCGCTTGCCGTGCTTTTCAAGTATGAGATTTTCACCACGCTGGTCGGTACGCCGTTTGACCAGTTACCCGCCTGGGTGCAGTTGTGGAACAAGGTAGACCCCAGCTTGCTGTCGGTGGCCGATGTCAATAAGGACAACATCCTGCAGCTCAACGAGCTCAACATGAGCGGTGACATTGTCGTGCTGCTGACGCCCGAGCTGGCCGGCTTGCCCTACGTCATATCGGGGCTGGTGGCCGCCGGTGGGCTTGCAGCGGCGCTGTCCACGGCCGATGGTCTGCTGTTGACGATTTCCAATTCGCTGGGGCATGACCTGTACTTCAAAATGATCGACCCCGAAGCCTCCACCGTGAGCCGGGTCACGGTGTCCAAAATTCTGTTGCTGGTAGTGGCCCTGCTCGCCGCTTATGTGGCTGCGCAAAAGCCTGCGGACATACTTTTCCTGGTGTCGGCCGCGTTTTCCTTTGCAGCGGCTTCGTTCTTCCCGGCACTGAGCCTGGGTATTTTCTGGAAACGCGCCAACGGCACGGGTGCCGTGCTTGGCATGATGTCGGGTCTGGGCATTACTTTTTACTACATGCTGGTGAACCAGCCCTGGCTGCGCGCCACCTTCGGCATCACCCGTCCCATCCGCCTCTGGTGGGACATTGACCCGATTTCTGCCGGACTGTTTGGCGTGCCGGTCGGCTTCGCGGTCATCATTTTGGTCAGCCTGGTGACCCCAAGGCCCGGACCACAGTCGCAGGAACTGGTCGAACACATCCGCTATCCGGACTTAAAGTCTCTTTAGCCTGGCATTTCCGGGCTTTGAAACGAAGCGGGGTTTTCGCCAGCAGGGGCCGCGGAACCGGCTTTGCCGGGCTGCAGGCGCAGCGGCTCCCTCGGGGGGAGGGGCAGGGCGGCCACGTAGTGAGTAACCGTGGGCCTCACATCTCCGGTATATAATAATGGGCTTCGCCTTGCTGCACCCTTCACGACGCTGGGGCAGCTTTAATCAACCAAAAGGAGTTTTATGCGTCACTATGAGATCGTCTTGCTGATCCACCCGGATCAAAGCGAGCAAGTCCCGGCTATGCTGGAACGTTACAAGGGCATGATCACCGCTGGCGGTGGCACTGTGCACCGTGTTGAAGACTGGGGCCGCCGTCAACTGGTGTACCTGATCCAGAAACTGGCCAAAGCCCATTACCTGTGCATCAACATCGAAGCCAGCCAAGCTGTGATGGAAGAAATTGAACACGCGTTCAAGTTCAACGATGCTGTGCTGCGCCACCTGACCGTCGTCAAGAAGAAAGCCGAAACCGGCCCATCCTTGATGATGCGCAACGTCGAACGCGAAGAAGCGCGCAAGACCCAGCAAGCTGAATACGCCGGCAACTAATCAGACATTGAACACCGTAGCGTTGACTGCGCGTATCGCCGAGGCAAGTCCTCTTCGCTACACGCCGGCAGGAATCCCGGCCCTCAACCTGGTCCTCGAACACGAGTCCGAAGTTGAAGAGGCAGGGGTCAAGAGGCAAGTCAAGCTGACAGTCAGGGCGGTCGCATTTGGAGCACTGGCTGAAAGTTCAGCCCGGCTCGAACTAGGCAAGCTCCAGCTGTTCAACGGTTTTCTGATTAATGCACGCACCAGCAAAAGCATCGTTTTTCATATCCAAGAAATAACCCAGATTTAAGGAGTCCATCATGCCCGGACCGAAACGTTTCAATAAAGACAAGCGCCCAAAGCGCAACACACAATCACTGCTGTTCAAGCGCAAGCGCTTTTGCCGCTTCACCGCTGCCGGCGTCGAAGAAATCGACTACAAAGACATCGACACCCTGCGTGACTTTGTCTCTGAAAATGGCAAGATCATCCCCGCACGCCTGACCGGCACGCGCGCGATTTTCCAGCGCCAGATCAACACCGCCGTCAAGCGCGCTCGCTTCCTCGCGATGCTGCCTTACAGCGACCAGCACCGCACCCTGTAAGGAGTCACGACCATGCAAATTATTCTGCTCGACAAAGTCGTTAACCTCGGCAACCTCGGCGAAGTCGTCAAGGTAAAAGATGGCTACGCACGCAATTTCCTGATCCCTTCCGGCCGCGCACGCCGCGCCACCGAAGCCAACAAGGCCGAGTTTGAAGCCAAGCGCGTCGTACTTGAAAAAGCCGCTGCTGCCAAGCTGGCCGAGTCGCAAGCCCAAGGTACGAAGCTCGGTGGCACGACCATCAAGCTGACGCAAAAAGCCGGCGTTGATGGCCGTCTGTTTGGTTCCGTCACCAATCACGACATCGCAGCTGAACTGACTAAGCAGGGCTTTGCGGTTGCCAAATCGCAAATCCGCATGCCTAACGGCCCGTTGAAGACCACTGGTGACCATCCTGTCAGCGTTGCGCTGCACACCGACGTACTGGTTGAAATCAACGTTACCGTGTACGGCGAAACAGCGTAAGCTTTTCACCGCTCCCCGAAAAGCCGCTCTGTTGAGCGGCTTTTTTCATGGGCTTGCGCAGCCGGGCACTGTGCACACGTTTGCGCCACATTTGCACCCGATTTCCCCAAGTTATCAACAGGGTTGTGCATAGGGATTTCCGTTTTGCGGACGTACCATTTAGCACCCCTCCAGGAACCCCCCATGTCCGCTGTACTTTCCCCCTTTGACGACTCCCGCTACACCCCCGACAAGCAGATAGCGCAGCTGCGCATACCGCCACATTCCATTGAAGGCGAATCCAGCGTGCTGGGTGGCCTGCTGCTTGACAACGGCGCCTGGGACCGCGTCGGCGACCTGCTGGTCGATGCCGACTTTTACCGGGCCGAGCACAAGCTGATTTACGCCGCGGTTGGTGCGCTTATCAACGCCACCAAGCCGGCCGACGTCATCACGGTGTACGAGCACCTGCAAAATCAGGGTAAGGCTGATGAAGTGGGCGGCTTGAGCTACCTTAACTCGCTCGCCCAATACGTACCCAGCGCGGCCAATATCCGCCGCTATGCAGAGATCGTGCGCGAGCGCTCCATCCTGCGCAAGCTGGTGGCTGCAAGCGACGAGATCGCCACCAACGCCTTTAACCCGCAGGGCAAGGCCGTGGCCATGATCCTCGACGAAGCCGAGCAGAAAATCTTCAAC
>JANYFF010000475.1 GCA_025362825.1 Polaromonas sp.
GGTGTGGACGACCTGACGATTGCAGCCGACACCTTGAGTCTGTCAATCAACAAGGCTGGTAGGGCTAATGATGCAGTGGTTGACTATGGTGTCGGCAAGACCGCCTTGTCCCTAGCCACCGGAGCCACCACGCATATTGCACTCAGTATGAATGGTGTCAACGGCGAAATGCTGTCGGCTACTGGCAATCTTCGGATTGACGCGTATGGATTTTTACAGGCCACTGGCGGCTTTGCAATTGAAAAGCGCACCGACAGCGTAGTGCTATCCGGCAATACCATCGCTACGTCTGTAGACCTCCTGACGATTGGTGGCATTGGCATAGCGGCCTTTGCTGGCCTTAACGGCGGAACTCCTCAGGCCACTGGTCTGAACCTGAGCAACGTCAATATCGGTCTCGCGTTGATGACAGAAAAAGACGGCGCGCGCCGCAAGTTCAGCTCACTGCAGGCCACTGCTGGCGCTGTCGAGCTGACAGGTTTGGAGGGCGTTACCCTCAAGGCCGCAAATCTCATGGTGCAGATCAATCATGGCGTTGCCGGTTTAGGTGGCAATGCGGACGTGGTGATTGACTACGCCACCACTCAGCTCAATGTGGCCAGTGGCCCTGGCTCGCATGTGGCACTGAATATGGATGGCAGTTTGGGCCAACTAACACGTGTTAGGGGGCAATTGGACATAGGGCTTTACAACTTCGTCAGCTTGTCAGGCGACTTTGCGATAGACAAATTTACCAGCAGTGTCCAGCTCAGTGACAGCAATGGTTTGCCCAAAGACGGCTTGGTGTCGGTCGACACGCTGACCATAGGCGGTAGCAATATCAAGGCGTTTGTGGGCATGAATGGCCAGCGCGATGCGCAGGGAAATCTAACCTCTGATGCGCTGGGCTTTGATCTGAGCGGAGCTAATTTCGGCTTGGCGGTAATGGCTGACCGGCAGAATCCGGCGCGCAAATGGACCTCGTTGCAGGCCGGAGCCACCAGCCTGGCATTTGTCGGCGTCTCCGGTCTGACGGCAGTCGGCAGCTCGATTGATGTAGCGGTAAATCGCGCGGCCAATGACGGCAGCGTGGTTGACTACTCCAACGGCGCTACGGGGCTCAGCTTAGCTACCGGCCCGAGCTCGGTCCTGAAACTGAACATGGACGGTGCCCAAGGACAGTCGTTGAAGGCCACTGCGCACCTGAAGCTGGACATGTTTGGCTTCCTGCAAATCGATGGCGACTTCGCGTTAAACCAGGCCAATCAAAAGGTCACACTGACCGATTCCGCTGCGCCGATTTCCGTAGATGTGCTGAGCATAGGTGCGTCTAACGCAAGCGCATTTGCCGGCCTAAATGGTGGTACGACCAACGCGATTGGTTTGGCTCTGGGGAGTGTTGATTTTGCGCTGGCACTGGTGCATGAGAAAACCTTGGTCGGTCAGCCCGCCGGCCGCAGCTGGACTGCGGTGCGCGCGCTGGCGGGCAGCGCCGCCTTCATAGGTGTAGATGGAATGACCGTTGCCGCCGATTCGGTAGAGGTCAATATCAATCGCCAGGCGGCAGATGGCAGCGTAGTGGATTTCTCCGCGCAGAACCTGACACTGCCTAGTGGCCCGGCCAGCGACATGACGCTGACCATGGACGGCCACCAAGGCCAGTTGCTGCAAGCCCGCGGCCACCTGACCATTGACCTGTTCGGTTTTGTCCAGCTAGACGGTAATTTTGCGATTGAAAAGAGCACGCTTGAGGCTGGCGTGACGCTGTCCGACGGCACCCTGTCTGGCGCCCTGCAATTGCTGACTATCGGAGCATCAAATGTGCAGGCTTTTGCCGGTTTGAACGGCGGACTGAGTAACGCTACAGGCCTGCAACTGGCGGGTGTGAATTTCGGTCTTGCGTTAATGAGCTCCAGCACTACACCTGCCCGCAGCTGGACGAGCTTGCAGGCCACCGCCACCAGCGCCTCTTTTGTAGGCGTCGACGGTTTGACCGTTTCGGCTGATACCCTAAGCTTGAATGTCAATCACGCTGGTAAGCTCAACGACGCCGTGGTTGACTACAGCGTCGGAAAAACCGCCTTGTCGGTTGCCACCGGACCGACAAGCCAGATCGTCATGAGCATGGATGGCGCTAACGGCGAAATGTTGTCTGCTACCGGCAATCTGACGTTAGATTTGTTCGGCTTTTTCCACGCCAGCGGCGGCTTTGCTGTCGAAAAGCGTAGCGACAGCGTGGTGCTGTCTGACAGCACAGCCACAAAACCTGGCAGTACTATTGCGGTCGATTTGTTGACCATCGGCGGCAGCGGCATTGATGCTTTTGCTGGCATACACGGCGGCACGGCCGATGCGCTCGGACTGTCGCTGAGCAATGTTAATTTTGGACTGGCGCTGATCACTGAGAAGGATGGAGCCAAGCGTAAATTTACTTCACTGCAAGCAAGCGCCGGCTCGGTGGCGCTGGTGGGTGTACCCGGTGTCACGCTGAGCGCTACGTCTCTCGAAATCGACATTAATCGCGGAACCGCGGCAACGGGTACAACGCCAGCGCTGGAGGTGGATTATGCCGCCCGCGGTCTTGATGTTGCCACCGGCCCAAGCTCGTATGTGAGCATGAACATGGACGGTACGCTGGGGAATTTGACCCGTGCGCGCGGTCACCTCGACATCAACCTTTACAACTTTGTCAGTCTGCAGGGCGACTTTGCGTTTGATAAATATGACAGCAGTGTCAAGCTGAGCGACAAGGCGGGCAAGTCCGAAGCCGATTCGGTGGCCGTGGACATGCTGACGATTGGTGGCAGCAATATAAATGCCTTTGTTGGCATGAATGGTCAACGCGATGGCGCTGGCAAGTTGGGCAGCGATGCCTTTGGCCTTGACCTGACTGGTGCCAGCTTTGGGCTGGCCTTGATGGCAGACAAGCAAGCGCCTGCGCGCAAATGGACTTCTCTGCAAGCTGGCGCCACCGGTCTATCCTTTGTCGGTATAGATGGCCTGATTGCTTCCGGCTCCGGAATCAATATCGCATTGAACCAAGCGGCCAATGACGGCAGCGTGGTCGATTTCGCAAGCGGCGCTACAGCGCTGACGATCGCTACCGGTCAGACGTCTTCCTTGCAACTGAGCATGCTGGGAATGGATGGCCCATCCCTGAAAGCCAACGCCCACTTGACGCTGGACATGTTCGGTTTTTTCCAGGTCAATGGTGATTTTGCGCTGACTAAGACGGCGGGCGTTGTTCAGTTGTCGGACGGCGAGACGATTGCCCGCGCCGATATGCTCACCATAGGCGGTCATGGTGTTGATGTGTTTGCCGGCATTAACGGTGGCACCGATGGCGCACTCGGCGCGCAAATCAGCAATGTCAATTTCGGCTTGGCACTGATCACCGACCCGGCCAACAAAGCCCACAAATTCACCAGCCTGCAGGCCACTGCCGGGAGCGCTTCGCTTATTGGCGTTGACGCACTGACTGTGCATGCGGCCGACTTGTCTTTGTCTCTAAACCGCGGTTTTGCCGT
>JANYFF010000031.1 GCA_025362825.1 Polaromonas sp.
TTGCCCAAGCCTACAAAGAGTTTGATCATGCTGGAGTTTCCATCACCCGGATTTTAGGGGGGCGTACCTGTGTGAAAGCGGCACGCCAAGTAAGACGGCCCATGCCTTCCTGCGAAGGTATGGGCCGTCGGCCTGCTGGCATTAAAGCCCTGCGCGAAGATTACTTCTTCTTGGCTGGTGGCTTGGCAGCAGCGGCTGGTTTTGCAGCGTCCTTGGCAGCGGATGCGGCCTTGCCGGCTGCTGCTTTGGCGTTGACTGCAGGTGCAGCAGCGCCTTCAGCAGGTGCTGCTTCGACTTCTTCGACGATGGCCGTGACGGACACCAGAACCGGGTTTTCCTGGCCCTTGGCAACGAACTTCACGCCCTTTGGCAGCGTGATGTCTTTGACGTGCAGTGACGAACCCTTTTTCAGGCCGCTGAGGTCAACGGCGATGAATTCAGGAATGTCTGCAGGGAAGCAGGAGATCGTCAACTCGGTCAACACGTGGTTGGCCAGGCAGTTCTCGGCCTTGATGGCTGGGGACTCTTCTTCACCGCTGTAGTGCAATGGCACCTTGACGGTCATGCGGGTCTTGGCTTCGACGCGCTGGAAGTCGATGTGCAGAATCTGTTGCTTGTACGGATGCATCTGCAAGTCGCGCAGCAGGACTTTTTGTTCCTTGCCGCCGAGTTCCATCTCGAGGATGGAAGCGTGAAAAGCTTCTTTTTTGATGGCGTGGAACAACGCGTTGTGATCGATCTCGATCAGCAAAGGTTCACCGGTGCCACCGTAAACAATACCGGGCGTGCGACCGGTGATGCGGAGACGGCGGCTCGCACCCGTACCCTGCTTGGCGCGCTCAAAAGCGACGAATTTCATAAACTTCTCCTTAAAAGGGTAGGCCGCGACCAGCTTCCCCCGCTACAACAAGGCTGCACGGAATGTGCAGCCGCTTTTTGTTTCAGATTAGGACCGCTTGGTCCTGGTCTGAAAACAAACTCATGACAGACTCGCCCTTGGCGATGCGCTGGATTGTTTCTGCGATCAGCGGTCCCACGGACAGCTGACGGATTTTCTTGCAGTTTTTGGCGCTTTCGCTCAGCGGAATGGTGTTGGTAATCACCACCTCGTCGAGTGCATCGCCCTGGGCAATGCGGTCAATGGCCGGGCCCGAAAAAATCGGGTGCGTGCAATAGGCATAAACTTTTTTGGCGCCGCGCTCCTTTAGCACCTCGGCAGCCTTGACCAGTGTGCCGGCGGTGTCGATCATGTCGTCCATGATCACGCAGTTTCGGCCTTCGATGTCACCGATCACGTGCATGACTTCAGACACATTGGCCTTAGGCCGGCGCTTGTCGATGATGGCCATGTCGCAGCCGAGCTGCTTGGCAAGGGCCCGCGCCCGCACCACACCGCCCACATCGGGCGAAACCACCATCAGGTCGTTGTAATTCTTGGTGCGCAGATCGCCGAGCAAAACGGGCGATGCATAAATATTGTCAACCGGGATGTCAAAAAAGCCCTGAATCTGGTCGGCGTGCAGGTCCATGGTCAGCACGCGTGATACGCCGACGGCCTGCAGCATGTTGGCCACCACCTTGGCGGTGATAGGCACCCGCGCCGAACGTGGCCGGCGGTCCTGGCGGGCATAGCCGAAGTAGGGGATGACGGCTGAAATCCGTTCGGCAGATGCGCGCTTGAGCGCGTCGACCATGATCAGCAGTTCCATCAGGTTTTCGTTTGTTGGGGCGCAGGTGGACTGCACCACGAAGACGTCCCGGGCCCTGACGTTTTGCTGTATTTCTACCGTGACTTCGCCGTCGGAGAAGCGCCCGACGTGGGCTGCACCCAACGAGATACCCAGGTGCTGGGCAATCTCAAGCGCCATGCCCGGATTGGCATTGCCAGTAAAGAGCATGAAGTCAGAGTGGTGCGTCTGCATGTGGGGCCCAGCGTTTGTCGACATGGATGTGGCTGAATTTTAGGTTGTCTACAGGGACGCGATCAGAAATCAATGCGCTTTAAAAACACACAAACCCGCAGTGTGCGGGTTTGTGTGTTGTGCTGAATAAATTAAATACCTCAAAATTTGGCAGGGGTGGAAGGAGTCGAACCTGCGAATGCCGGAATCAAAATCCGGTGCCTTAACCAACTTGGCGACACCCCTACACGGGATAGCTGGCAGCGTTAACTGTCAACAAACCCATTAATCATTACCCTGAAACTGCAACCCAAGCCATTCAGTTTACCAACCGGCCAAAGGATGCACCTCCAGATTGCTGCATTTGCGGATTTCATGATCACCGGTCAGATCACTACCGGTCATTACAAAATCCGTGCCATGCGGCAAATGCGCAAACACAGCACTTCCGGAGCCAGTCATGCGTCCCTGGAGATTTTTCGACGTTAACCAGTCAAGTGACTGACCTATTTCGGGACATAAATCCAGGGCAACCGGCTGGAGGTCATTACGGCCAAACCCGTACACGCCGTGTACCGGATACTCGCCATATGCATCTGCAGCAAAGCCTTTGATTGTAGCAGTTTCTGTATCCCTTTTAAGCTCCGGAGCGCTGAAAATTGCCTGTGTTGAGAGCCCGGCCCGTGGTTTGGCGACTACAAAATTTGCAGCAGGCAGGGTGATAGGTGTGATTTTTTCACCTACGCCCTCGACCCAGGCATTACCGCCAGAAAGAAAGAAAGGCACATCTGCACCCAGCGAGAGCGCCATTGCCTGGACCTCGGCGCGCGGCACATCCAGGCCCCAGAGATGCTGCAGCGCCAGCAGGCAGCTGGCTGCATCCGACGAGCCCCCGCCCATACCGGCCTGGCTGGGGATACGTTTTTCAAGGCTGATGTGTACGCCCAGCGGGGTGCCGCTAAAGCGCTGCAGGCCACGCGCAGCGCGAACGCACAGGTCTTCTGTCGGCAGGGCATCAGGTTGGTCGCTGCCGCTTGGCTTGAGCACATCGCTACGGCTTATTTTTCCGTCCTTCCGCAGCTCGAAGTGCAATGTGTCGCACCAGTCGATCAGCATGAAAACCGATTGCAGCAGGTGGTAACCGTCAGGCCTGCGGCCGGTGATGTGCAGGAAGAGATTCAGCTTGGCCGGGGCTGGTACGTCGTAAATGGCCTTGATGGGCGTGCGCGGATTCATCGGGTCAGTCGGCAGGGCAATAGGGCAATTGGGAAAATTTCGGCTCACTGGTCCAGTACGATGCGCAATTCGGCTTGCGGCGCCGGATCAACCCGTTTGGCGGTGATGCGCCCGGTGGACTGCTGCGACAGGTCGGCCGTCCAGCCGTACTGGCTGGTGTTGGTGCCTTCCAGCCAGGCAAACAGGGCGGTTACCGGGATGGCGGCCCCCGTGACCTGTGCCAGCAGTGCATCAACAGAAGCGAAACTGCGAATCTCACGGCCGGATTCAAGAATCGCCTCACCGGGGGACCAGCGCATCACGCCAATGACGCTACCAATCGGGCTGACCAGTTTCAGGTCGCCCTTTTCAGGTGTGCCTTGCAATTCAAAGCCGGCAAAAAAGGATTGTGGAGGATCACTTTGCACCTGCAGGCTGATGCGGCCTGCCCAAGGGCCATTTTTTTGGTCATTCAGGCCGCTAGCCCCCGTTTTATGGGCACATCCCGCTATAAAAAACGTAGCAATTAACAAAAATGGAAGAAAAATCCACGTCCTCGCGGCTGGGGCCGGGCGGTCGACCCCGGAACTTTGCCCCTTGACTATGCCCAATCCGAAAATCCCGTTCAAGGTTTGACCCGCAGGCGTTTGAAGGTTTCCAGCAAGGTTTCGTTCTCGGGGTTGAGCAACTGGCCCTCGCGCCAGATGGCTAGCGCCTTGTCGCGCTCACCCATGGTCCAGAGCACTTCACCAAAGTGGGCGGCGATTTCGGCATCGGGTTTGGCTTTGAAGGCTTCAGCAAAAATCCGGCTAGCTTCTGCCTTGTTTCCCATGCGGAATTCAACCCAGCCCAGGCTGTCGCGGATAAACGGGTCGTTTGGCACGTATTCCAGAGCCTTCTGGATCAGCTGGCGGGCTTCGGGCAGGCGGACATTGCGGTCTGCAAAAGAGTAACCGAGGGCGTTGTAGGCGTTGTGGTATTCGGGTTTGAGCTCAATGACACGGCGCAGCAGGCGCTCCATTTCAGGTAGTTTGCCGAGCTTTTCGGCCATCATGGCCTGGTCATAAATGAGGTCGGCGTCTTCCGGTGACTTGGCAACGGCCTGTCCCAGCACGTCGTAAGCCATCTGGTATTGCTTCAAATCACGCAGCAGGCCGGTTTCTGCAACCAGCTTGAGCCGCGCATCGCCGGCGTTGCGCTCGGGCAGGCTACGGATCAGCTGCAGGCCTTCTGCGAGCTTGCCCTGGCTGGCCAAAATGGACGCACGGCGGGTTTGCGCCAGCATCAGGTCCTCGGGGTTCTCGATTTTGTTGATCCAGGCTTCTGCGCCTGCAAAGTCCTTGCGCTTTTCGGCAATCTGCACCAACGAGAGGTAGGCCTGGGCCAGGCCGCGATTTTGTTCGTCTTCTGCTGTTGGCGTCAGTTTGTTCAGGGCAACATAGCGTTCGAGCGAGGTTTGCGCCACCGCCAGCTGGTTGTCCTGTAATTGCAGGGTGCCGAGCACCAGCCAGGCAGATGCAAAGTCGGGCTTCTCACGGATCACGATTTGCAACTGCGCCGAGGCCTCGGCGTAGCGTTGCGCATCCAGCAATCCCCGCGCGTAGCCCATGCGGATCTCGGGAAGTGCGGCGGGGTTGTTAGTGAGGTATTTTTTGATGATGGCCTCGGCACCGGGACGGGTGGGATCCATCAGTTCGAGCGCTACCAGCACCGGCCCTTCGGACAGGGAATCCCCTGCCTGGCCTTTGTTTGCCGCCTCCAGCGCACCCGGTGCATCGCCTGCTGCCACGCGCATGCGGCCTATGGTGGTCCAGGCAGAAGCTGATGTTGCAGGATTCGTCAGGTAGCTGGCCAATGCTTCTTCAACGACCGCGGCAGCACGTTTTTTATCGCTCACCCGTGCATAAGCACGGGGAATTGCTGCAATAGCCAGCGAGCGCTCGGCCACAGGCGCCTGCTCAATGCCGGACTTCAGGTACGGAACAGTGTCGCCAATCCGGTTCAACGCAATTAATATCTGCAGGACATAGCGGTTCGGTTCAGGTGCTTTTGGCTGGGCCTGTTTCCAGGCTTGTGCGGCCTGCAAAGCTGCTTCGCCCGAACGCGATTGCAGGGCTATTTCAGTGGCGCGCTGGTAGAGCTGTGCATCGTTGGTTTTGCGGGCCGCGTCCAGCATCAGTGCAAAGCCGGCGCCGGGCTCACCCTCCTGCACAGTCATTTCGCCTACTACAAGCTGGTAAAAAAGCTCACCATCGAGGGCGGAATTTGGCGGGGCTACTGTATCGGACAGGGTCTGTGACGACGCTGAAGGTTCCGCAGGAATTACTTTTGTCTGGGAGAAGGCCAGAGGCGAGGCCAGCCACAAACCTGCAAGCGCCCAGATAAGTTTTTTCTTCATTGAGCCATGATAATTGAAGCCTTGGCCCTGTGCATTACCCTCCTGCATGAAGATGACGTAAACATCTTTTCGACCTACATACTTTTTTTCGAGAACCGCCCGAGCGCTCCATGCCTGAACTCCCAGAAGTTGAAGTTACCCGTCTGAGCTTTGTTGACCGCATTGCGTCTGCGCGTATTGAGTCTGTGCAGATGGGCAAGCCGCTGCGCTGGCCTCTGGGTTGCGCGCCCGCGCACCTGCACGGGCAGCAGGTGCTGGGCGTCCGCAGGCGCGGCAAATACCTTTTGCTGGATTTGACCGGGGGCCTGCTCATGATGCACCTGGGGATGTCCGGCAGCGTCAGTTTCGGACCTGATTTGCCTGCGCCGGGCAAGCATGACCATTTTGAAATGGTGACGACGCTGGGAACCTTGCGGCTGAATGATCCGCGCAGGTTTGGCGCAGTGGTTTATGCGGCCAGCGAGACCGACCCGGTGGCCCTCAAACTACTCGGCCGGCTGGGGGTGGAGCCGCTGACAGATGCCTTTGAGGCTCAGGCCTTTTACCGATTGCTGAAGTTGAAAAACACGGCCATCAAGCAAGTCTTGCTGGCAGGTGAAATCGTGGTGGGTGTGGGGAATATTTACGCATCTGAAACGCTGTTCATGGCGGGTATCCGGCCCGCCACCAGGGCCAGCCGCATCAGCAAACCGCGCGCAGTGTTGCTGCACAGCGCCATTCGGCGCGTCTTGACACAAGCGGTTACAAAAGGCGGCAGCACCCTGAAGGACTTCTCCAACGCCAATGGCGAGCAGGGTCATTTTCAGCTGGACGCGATGGTTTATGACCGGGCCGGACTGCCTTGTCGGGTTTGCGCGAGCCCGATCAAGACATTACGACAGGGACAGCGATCAACGTTTTATTGCTCAAACTGCCAAAAGCCTTGAGCTCGGGAGCCGGAATTCCGGAGCCGGTACGTAACTTATCGGATGGCCGTTTCAAGGTGGCGATGCTATATTGGTAGCCAACAATAAACATTGAGTATGTCCTTTAACGAACAATTCGATCAGCACGGCGCATGGAGGCGGGAGTTTGCTTTGCGGCTGAAACTGCTTGCTGAATGGATGAAAGACCATGACCTGCTGGACGCGGCCGTCGAAGAACGGCTGCGCAGGCTGGAATCCCAGGTGCGCTCTGATAAGGTCATGGTGGCTTTTGTAGCCGAGTTCTCACGCGGCAAATCCGAGCTGATCAATGCCATCTTTTTCGCGGGTTACGGCAGGCGCATCATGCCCGCCAGTGCCGGGCGCACCACCATGTGCCCGACTGAGCTCGGTTATGACGCTGACGTTCCGCCTTGCCTGAGGTTGCTGCCCATCGAAACCCGTCTGAAGAGTCAGGCCCTGATGGAATGGCGTGCGGTACCTGAAAAATGGACGCGGATTGACCTTGACGTCAATGACCCGGCCCAGCTTGCGAAGGCACTGGAAAAAGTAGCCGAGGTCGTGCATGTGACA
>JANYFF010000045.1 GCA_025362825.1 Polaromonas sp.
ATCTACTCTTCAGCCGTTTGGGCTGATCTCGTCCTGGGTTTGGCCTGTCCTGAGCCTGTCGAAGGGTCGAAGCCTCGCGACTGCTTCAAGTGGCTTTTCCGACAAGCTCAATACAACCTGATGCAAACGAAAGGTTTCTGCACATGCCTACTGCCCTGCACATGGCCGCCGACGACGCGGCCCTCGAAGCCGCCGTCAAACGCAGTCGCAGGCTGCTTAACAAACGTGCGCTGGTAGCGGCTGCAGCCGGCGCTGTACCGGTGCCCGGCCTGGATTGGGCGGTGGACGCCGCCCTGCTGTCCAACCTGATTCCCGAGATCAACAAGCAATTTGGCCTGACACCCGCACAGCTCGACCAGCTCGACCCCGGCAAACGCGAGCAGGTGCAAAAAGCGATTGCGCTGGTCGGCTCGGTGCTGATCGGCAAATTCATCTCGAAAGACCTGGTCATCAAGGCCGCGACCAAGATCGGCCTGCGCCTCACCACCCGGCAACTTGCCAAATTCGTGCCCTTTGCCGGCCAGATCGTGTCGGCCATGTTTGGCTATGCGGCGATTCGCTACTTCGGCGAAGAGCACATGAAAGACTGCATCCGCGTGGCGCAAAAAGCCGGGATGGAGTTGCCGCTGCTGGGCTACTCCCCACGCTGACAGCGCTCTGCGGAGCCTGACTCAGCCCCACGCGGGAAAATGCTGGAGTAGTCCTACAGGCGCGCCGTTCCAGTCGGCCTACCATCTTGCCATGAAGGCTAAAAACCGATTGTTAAAGCGCATCGTCATGCACATGGTCATGTTGGCGGGCAGCATGGGGGGGTGTCTGCCTGCCGCAGCCCAAACAGTCCAGCCTCCAACACTTGCGCCCGTCACTGTCAGCAGCAAGGCCAACCGCGACCCGGTAGAGAAGTCTTACCGCAAGATGATCCGCGGCATGGATCTGTTTGAAGCCCAACGCAGCATGTCGCCGAACGCAATACTGCAGTTTCGCCTGCTGCCGCGGCGCCGCGAAACCGATATGAACAGCATTGAGCTGGAAGTCATAGGCAGCAACACAGCATTCACAGTGCCCGTCACTCTGGAGCACACGTTTGTGATGGAACGCAGCCAGGCTGCCTACGACGAAAACGCCCAGGTGACGCCCAATCGAAAAAAACAAAGCATGACTTGGCGCACTGACATCCGCACGCCCGGCTTGCCGCCGAATACAAGGCGCCTGGGCGACCTGCGGCTGGAATGCCGGGTTGGCCTGGAAGCCGGCCTGGTGTCCGGTAGCGGCTCGATCGTCAACCGTATTTCCAGCGCCTTGTTCGACACGCCGGCATATTGCGACAAGCCCGCGCCGCAATATCTTTTCTTTGCCGACCGCCCGCTCTTCAGCGTGACCTTGGTGTCGGGCTATCGCCGGGAGATTCTTTCCCTCGATAAGCTGTACGCTGCCGCCAGTGACGACCCAAAGCTAAAAGACGACTTGCCCGATTGCGATTGCGAAGTCCTGATCGACCGCACCTATTTTCTGCCACTCGGCGACCGCAGCTGGCCGGATGATGCACTGGTCGAGTTTGAATACATGGACGGACCATGATCATGCAGAAATTTTCACGGCGTTTACAGTTACCCGGAATTGCCAGCCTAACGCTGCTGCTGTCGCTGGCACTCACAGCTTGTGCAGGCGGCTATGGCAGCGAAGCCACAGTAGCACCTTTCGGCGACAAAAACATGACGCTGCAAAGCGCAAATAGCGCGGTCGTCGCAGGCACCAGCACCAGGGCCGATGTCCTCGCTGCCTTGGGCCCGGCAACGGTTATCAAATTTGACAGCGGCTATGAAGTTTGGGCCTACCGCGACAAACCGGCCCGCGCCGTCGTGCCTGGAAATGAATTCGTCATCCTGTTCGCGCCGGATGGCATTGTGAAAAAAGCGCGTACGCGGCCTGCGTATCGCTCGCAGTCGTGAAGCTTAGAACCCGGTCAAACACCTGATACCTCAATCATCTGCCTTCAATCGCACACGTTGCGGCGCACTTCTCCTACAGCCTCCAACCATTTGCCCGTCTACACTCAAATCACAGGCAAGCCCATAACATCAACACACCATGCGGTGTGACGCCAGTTAGGACAAGAGCCTGAAACTCTTTAAAAAAGGAAAAGAATCATGAACTCGAAACTTTTGATGTCAGCAGCAGCTTCCGTGATCGCCTTGTCTGCAATGGTGGGATGTGGAACAAACCCGACCAATGCACAAATTGGCACCGCAACTGGTGCAGTGGTCGGTGGTGTGGTCGGTAACGCTGTGCTGGGCGGCCCCGTAGGTACACTTGGTGGTGCTGCTGCCGGCGCACTGATTGGCAACGAAGTCGGTAAAAAACGCTAAGCATTGCGCAGCGTTCAAGAATTTTAAAAACTGGGAAAAATAATGACCTCCAAACTCCTGATGCCTTTGGCTTCCATCATCGTTTTCGCTTCCATGGTCGGTTGCTCAAGCCCACCTACCCGTGCACAAATCGGAACGGCTACCGGCGCCGTGGTCGGCGGTGTGGTGGGTAGCGCAGTGTTGGGCGGTCCTATCGGTACGCTGGGCGGCGCAGCTGCAGGTGCTCTTATTGGCAATGAAGTTGGCAAAAAACGCTAATCGCCAAAAGCTGCCGGCCTAACGGTCGTTTAGCGCCCGAAAAAGCGACTCCTGGAATCCAGGCGTCGCTTTTTTTGTGCGCCGCTCAAAACCTGCGCCCCATCGCTGAATCAGGGTCGACGGTCGGGGGCCAAAATCAAACCGGATAGATCAGCGAATTCAAAATCATTTCGCTGTCATACACGGCCATGCGTGATTTGATTTGAAGGACGCCATCGACATGCACCAGCTCGTCGATGTATCGGCCCACGTTGTACACCTCGCTGATGCTGCCGGGTTTGGTGCGAAACACCGCGTAATTCGCTTCAGCCCTGATGACTTCGTCACCGCGTTCCAGGACGCGGGCTTGGCCGATGACATGGCGCATGTAGTACGGGCCATGGTAGATCGTCTGCGTAATGCCATACACCCGGTCCTTCATCATGCCGCGGCTCTCGAGGTCCATCAGCGCCAGCGGCAACTGCCGGTCAAAGTTCTCCCGGGCCTGAAGCTTGTAGCGGCCATCCTCAAGAAAGAACAGCGGCCAGTCGTCAAAGCGTTTTTCGTCCAGTGCGGCGGCGTAGCTGGCGTTGAGCTGGTTGATCTCGTGGTGCAGCAGCAGGTGGGCCAGCAGGCCCTGCGGGTCTGAATGGGCGGGCGTAGCGGTCATAGTCCCATCACCTTGCGCCAGTAAGCGTACATATTGCGGATCAAGGTCTCGGTGACCATGTGCTCGGTTGCCTCAAGACCGGTGCCGCCGAGTTCGCACAGCGTGGATTCGCCATCACCCGCCTGCGCAAAACCGTCCTGGCTGAACTCGATCACCTCGCCATCATCTGCGCTAACAAACCCTGCCGGGCCAAACAGGTTGGACTGGCGCAGGCGGCGCTGCGTCATCTCTGGCGTGTCTTCGGCAAAGCCGAAATGCGTCCAGACAAAATCAAACTCGCCCTGGCCACGCGGCACGATGTGGCGCGTGCTCAAGGAGTTGACCTGCTGCTGGATGATGAGGCTGGGAAACAGCGTGATCATGGTCACGGTGGGCATGATGCTGGTGCCGGGATTGGCCGGGTCGTCTACCTTCCACCAGGTTTCTGGCACCACATCCAGCAGGCGGTCGTCATGCAGCGTCATATTGGCCTTGAAGCTGGTCACGCCTTCGGTCACGGCAGCATTCTGCCCGCCTTCATTGCGTCGTGAAATCATCACTGCATGACGGCCGTGGGCGTCCATCACCATGCGGCTTTTCTGGTCGGCGCGCCACAGGCCGAATGTCACAAACCAGGTGTGCAGCAGGCCCGGGTGGTACGGGTCCTTGATGTTTTCCATCATCAGTTTCCAGTTGCCCGGAATGCGCTGTCGGTTGTAGCCCAGCAGCGTCAGCTTGCGGGGGCCTTGTTCGTCGGTGTTTTGGTCCTTGAAGATGCGGTCCAGCCAAGGCATGATTTGCGGGCCGAGGTAGTCCTCAATGGCTTCGGTGCTGTCGCTGAAGGTGGCGAACACCAGCCCATTGAGCACAACCACGCGCAGTTTGGTCAGGCCGTGGTCTTTCAGGTCGAAGCCCTCAGGCATGCCGCCATTGGTGCATTCGCCGTCCTTCACGCCATCCTTGAAAGGCAGGCCGGCCAGGTCGCCATTGAGTTTGTAGGTCCACTGGTGATAGGGGCAGACAAAACTGCGGGCGTTACCGTGCTGGTTCTGGCAAAAGCGCACGCCACGGTGGGCGCAGCGGTTTTCAACCACGCGTATGCCGGTGTCTGTTGCGCGGTCTTTGGGCGCCACGCGGTCACGCACCATAATCACCTGCCGCTCGCCGATGTGGCTGAGCTTGTAGTCGCCAGTATTGGGTATCTCGACGTCGAGGCCAACATAACACCAGTGCGCGCCGTAGAAGATTTTTTCCAGCTCCTGCTGGTAGAGCTGGGCGTCGGTGTAGGCCCAGAACGGGACGCGGCTTGAACCGGCCTGCGTCCAGCGTGACAATTCGGTATTCGAGAGGGTTGGCGCGTTCATGTTTCAGGCCCTTTGAGGTACCGAAATAATACGCTTACTTATTAATTCAGACCACCCGGGATTTCACCCATCAGCTGCCCTTGCGCCGCGCCTTCCATGCGCCAAACAACACAAACAGGCCCGGCACAAAGATCATGGCCCAGATAATTTTGTCGAGGTGGGTTTTGACGAAGGGAACGTTGCCGAAAAAGTAGCCCGCCGTCACTATCCCGCCCACCCACAGGGCACCGCCGGTGATGTCGTAGAAAGTGAACTTGCTGCGCGTCATTTGCGAGACGCCCGCCACAAAAGGCGCAAAGGTGCGTAAAAACGGCATAAAGCGTGCGGCCACGATGGTGATGCCGCCGTACTTTTCATAAAAGTCATGGGCCTGGTCAAAGGCTTTTTTATTGAAAAATTTCGAGTTTTCCCACTGGAAGACCTTGGGCCCGAAATAGTGACCGATCGTGTAGTTCGACTGGTTGCCCAGCACGGCAGCGGCAAACAGCAAGCCCACGGCTAGCGGGTAACTCATCAGGCCCACGCCGCACATGGCGCCGACCACAAACAGCAGCGAATCACCGGGTAAAAACGGCATGACCACGACACCGGTTTCCACAAAAATAATCAGAAAAAGCAGCGCATACACCCAGATGCCGTAGCTGGTGACAAAGGTTTCAAGATACCTGTCGATGTGCAGGATGAAGTCGAGAAGATGTGTGACGATTTCCATGGGACCGATTTTGACAGGTCAGACGTTCCCCACCGCCTAAAATCAAAGGTAATGACCCTATTCACCTCAACCCGCCGCCCGATCCGCGAACTTCCCGATGAGCTGATCAGCCAGATTGCAGCCGGTGAAGTGGTTGAGCGGCCGGCGTCGGTGGTGCGTGAGCTGGTGGACAACGCGCTCGACTCCGGCGCGCACCAGGTGACGGTGCGCCTGCTGGCCGGCGGCGTGCGGCTCATCGTCGTGGAGGACGACGGCTCGGGCATCCCGCGCGAAGAGTTGCCGATCGCGCTGCGCCGCCACGCCACCAGCAAGATCGCCACACTGCAGGACCTTGAATCTGTCGGCACCATGGGCTTTCGGGGCGAGGCGCTGGCGGCCATCAATTCAATTGCCGACATGAGTCTGCTGTCAAGAACCGACGGCCCGGACGCTGGCTCACACGCCTGGCAGCTTGATGGCCGCACCGGCGAACTCAAGCCGGCAGCGCGTGCTCGCGGTACGACCGTTGAAGTGCGTGAGCTGTTTTATGCCACGCCGGCACGCCGCAAGTTTTTAAAAACCGATGCGACTGAGCTGGCGCATTGCGTCGAAGCCGTGCGCCGTCATGCGCTGGTGCGGCCCGATGTTGGCTTTGCGATCTGGCACGAGGGCAAGCTGGTCGAGCAATGGCGCGCTTGCACCAGTGCGTCTGCGCAGGAAGCCAACGATCAGCGCCTGGCCGACGTGTTGGGCAGCGAGTTCGTGACGCAGTCCGTCGCCGTGAACTACGAAAGTTCAACGCGCCGCGCCGATGGCTTGCCGGCGATCCGGGTCTGGGGCCGTGCTGGCATTCCCGATGCGGCCCGCGCGCGCGCCGATCAGCAGTTTGCCTATGTCAATGGCCGCTATGTGCGCGACAAGGTGCTAACGCACGCAGCGCGCAGCGCCTATGAGGACGTGCTACACGGCCACAGGCAACCGGTGTTTGCGCTCTACGTCGAGATGGACCCGGCGCGCGTCGATGTCAACGTGCACCCGACCAAAATCGAGGTGCGCTTCAGGGACAGCCGCGAAATCCATCAGGCTGTGCGACATGGCACCGAGAACGCCCTGGCCATTCCGCGCTCCAGCGCAGCCGGAAGCCCAGAAACAGGCGCCGGAGCAGCGTCAGACAACTCAAATAACCCGTTTTCACCATCAAATAGGCTCCTAGCCCCTGCATTATGGGCACAGCCTGCTATTAATTTTGCAGCAAACCGCTACAACGGTGTTTCAGACTTCGAGGCGATGTGGCCTTCGCCGCCCTACGGCACCGCTCAAGCCGGGCTGGTTTCCACCGTTCGCCCTGAGCCCTTCGGCGAAACTCAGGACAAGCCTGTCGAAGGGTCCCAGGGATCAGAATATCCAACGCTGCCCCACGGCGACTGGCCACTGGGTCGCGCGATTGCGCAGTTGCAGGGCATTTATGTGCTGGCTGAAAACACCCAGGGCCTGATCATTGTGGACATGCATGCCGCCCACGAACGGATTGTTTACGAGCGCCTGAAGTCGCAGATGGAAACCCGGGGCGACGCTGAAGCCGGCATCGCCAGCCAGCCCTTGCTGATTCCGGCCACCTTTGCCGCCAGCCCGCAGGAAGTCGCCACGGCAGAGGCCAACGAGGCCACGCTGGCCACACTCGGCCTTGACATCGTACCGTTCTCACCGCGGACGCTGGCGGTGCGCGCCGTGCCAACCAGCTTGGCGCAAGGCGACGCCGTCGAACTGGCGCGCAGTGTGCTCGCTGAACTGGCCCAGCACGATGCCAGCACGGTCATACAGCGGGCGCAAAACGAATTGCTGTCCACCATGGCCTGCCACGGCGCCGTGCGCGCCAACCGCAAACTGACCATCGATGAAATGAACGCGTTGCTGCGCCAGATGGAAGCGACCGAGCGCTCCGACCAGTGCAACCATGGGCGGCCGACCTGGCGTCAGGTCAGCATCCGCGAGCTGGATGCGCTGTTCATGCGTGGACGCTGAAGCCCGCCCATCTTTGCCAAAGCTTCACGGTCACGCAGCCCGGCGGGCAGAACTTTCGCCGCCTCAAGCACTCAGTCAACCAGTATGAAAAAATTGCATCTGAGCCTCATCGCCACTTTTGCGGTCGCCTTTGCCGTGCTGGCGGGCTGCAGCACGCTGGATGAAAAAGAGCGCGCCTGGATTTTCCAGCCCAGCGACCGCACCTGGAGCGGCGGCGCGGTGGCCGCCCAAGGCATGGATGATGTCTGGATTGACTTCAAGGCCAAAGGCGGCAGCGAAGCCGATCAGCACCCCGTGCGCCTGCACGGCTTGTGGCTAGCGGCCGACAAACCGGTGGCGGGCAAATCGCCGGTCATGCTGTACCTGCACGGCGCGCGCTACAACGTCACCGGCTCGGCGCCGCGCATGCGGCGCATGCAGGAGCTGGGCTTTTCGGTGCTGGCGATTGACTACCGCGGGTTTGGCAAGAGCACCAACGAGCTGCCGTCTGAAGCGTCGGCCTATGAAGACGCCCGCGCTGCCTGGGACTGGCTGGCAACAAAATACCCCGACCGACCGCGCTACATCTTTGGGCATTCACTGGGCGGGCCCATCGCCATCAACCTTGCCACCGAAGTCAGCGACGAAAGCGGCACGATTGTCGAAAGCACTTTTACCTCGATAGCCGATGTCGTCAGCAGCTCGCAATGGGGTTGGGTCCCGGTGTCGCTGCTGATTACCCAGCGCTTTGAAGCTGTGCGCAAGGTGGGCAACATCGGCTCGCCGCTGCTGGTGGTGCATGGCGATGAAGACCGCCTGATATTGCCTGACCTGGGGCGCAAGCTCTACGCCGCGGCGGCCGAACCCAAGCTTTTTGTACTGGTCGAAGGCGGCTCGCACCACAACACCAACCAGATGGGCATGCCGCAATACAGGGAGGCGCTGTCGCAGCTGTTTTCGCTGAAATAGCGGGTCATGGGGAAATACCCGGCGTGCTAACCTCATGCCATGTCTTTGCCGCCCCTGAAACCCTTCCGGCCGCCGGGCGCGCAAGACCTGCCGCGCTACCTTGCGCTTGCCGGCCCCACCGCATCCGGCAAGACAGCCGCAGCGCTGGCTATTGCACAACGCCACAACGTCGAAATAATTAGCGTTGACTCTGCCCTGGTTTACCGCGGCATGGATATTGGCACGGCCAAGCCAACCGCCGCAGAACTGGCCGCGGTGCCGCATCACCTGGTGGACATCCGCGACCCGCTCAATGCCTACAGTGCTGCTGAATTTGTGACCGATGCGAGCCAGCTTATTCGCGAGATCGCCGCGCGAGGCAGGCTGCCCCTGCTGGTCGGAGGCACCATGCTGTATTTCAAGGCGCTGATCGACGGGCTGGACGACATGCCCAAAGCCAACCCAGCGGTGCGCGCAGCCATCGCCCACGAGGCTGCCGCCAAAGGCTGGCCGGCGCTGCATGCCGAACTGGCCAGCGTTGACGCGCTGACGGCAGCCAGGCTGGAGCCGCAGGATTCGCAACGCATCTCGCGTGCGCTGGAGGTCTACAGGGTCTCGGGGCAACCGCTGTCATTTTTTCATCAGCGCAGCGCTAGAAAATCAATAGCTGAAGACGACCGTAAAACGGGGGCCGCAGAACTTATTTCCCTTATTTCTCTTGAACCGGCAGATCGCAGCTGGCTGCACGGCCGTATTGCTCAACGGTTTGACGCCATGCTGGCAGCGGGCTTTATCGATGAAGTCAAAGCCCTGCGCGCACGCGGTGACCTCAATCCTGACCTCCCTTCCATGCGCTGCGTGGGTTACCGCCAGGCTTGGGAGGCGCTGGATGGCACGTCGCCGAGGGCGGAGTTTAGAGACAAGGGCATTTTTGCGACCCGCCAGCTGGCAAAAAGGCAGATCACCTGGTTGCGCTCCATGCAGCAGCGGCACATCGTCGCCTGTGACGATGGCGATGCCCTGCAGCAGGTGCTGGCGCTGGTGCAAGCCCAGGTGTTGACGGCATGACGCTGCAGATCAAACACCTGGGCAAACGGTATGGCGAGAGCGTGGTCTTCAGCCATGTCTCGCTGGATGTGGCACCCGGCGAATTTGTTGCCATCGTCGGTGAGTCTGGCGTGGGCAAATCGACGCTGCTCAACTGCATGGCCGGACTCGACAGCTGGGACGAAGGCTCGGTCGGGCTGATGGGCTCGGACCTGGGCAGCCTGCCGGATGACGCCCGCGCCCTGCTCCGTCGCCGCCATGTGGGCTTTGTGTTCCAGGCGTTTCATGTATTGCCGCACCTCGACGTCGCGCAAAACGTCGCGCTGCCCCTGCTACTGCTCGGCATCACCGACGATGCACGTGTCGAGGCCATGCTGGAAGCAGTCGGCCTGGGCGGCCTGGGCGCGCGCCTGCCGCAGCAGCTAAGTGGCGGCCAGTTGCAGCGCGTGGCCATTGCCCGGGCGCTGGTGCACAAGCCGGCGCTGCTGCTGGCCGATGAGCCCACCGGCAACCTGGACCCAACTACTGCCGCAAAAGTGATGGATGCATTGACCGCCCAGACGCGCGAGCATGGTGCGTCACTGGTATTGGTCACGCACTCAGAAGCGGCTGCTGCGCGGGCGGACCGGGTGCTGTACCTGAACATCCATGGCATCAAGGCCTGATCTGCGCTCTGCCCTGAAAACGCCTGTGGCACATCGACCCACCGAAGGATCACGCCGTCTGCTGGGCAGCCTGCTCCGCCAGTTTTCATGGCGCGAGCTGCTGCACCACCCATGGCGCAACCTTGCAGCCATCGCGGCCGTCATGCTGGGTGTGGCGCTGGCGTTTTCTGTGCAGCTGATCAATGCGTCTGCGCTGGGCGAGTTTTCACAGGCGGTGCGGTCCGTCAACGGCCAGCCCGACCTGGAGCTTCGCGCCGTGCAGGGCAGCTTTGACGAAGCGATTTTTGAACGCATCGCCAACCACCCGCAGGTTGCGATTGCCAGCCCGGTGCTGGAGCTGACCAGTTACGCCCTGACTGCGGCAGACAAACGCCTGTCCCTGCGCATCATTGGTCTGGACGCCCTGCTGGTGGCGCAGCTGGCCCCGGCGCTGATGCCGATACCGCAAGCGGGTGCCGAACGCTTTGCACTGTTCACACCGGGTTCGGTATTTTTGAACGCCGCAGCGCGGCAGGCCTTGCCGGGCGCGGGCTTCAAGTTGCAGAGCGGTTTGAACTTGCTGGATGTCCAGGTCGCAGGCTCTGTCAGTGCGGGCGGCGCAGCGCTGGCCGTGATGGACATTGCCGCGGCGCAGGAGCTGTTTGGCAAGAGCGGGCAGTTGTCGCGCATCGACCTGAAGCTTCAGCCCGGCGTCGACCACGCAGCGTTCATCAAATCGCTGCAGTTGCCTGCAGCCATCACCGCGGCAGAGCCTGGCGATGCGGCGCAGCGCGTGAGCAATTTATCGCGGGCCTACAGGGTCAACCTGACGGTGCTGGCGCTGGTCGCGCTATTTACGGGGGCTTTTCTGGTGTTCTCAGTTTTGTCGCTCAGCGTGGCCAAGCGCGCCCAACAGTTTGCGCTGCTGGGTGTGCTGGGCTTGACCGGGCGTGAACGGCTCTGGCTGGTGCTGACCGAATCGGGCCTGATCGGCCTGGCCGGTAGCGCTGCAGGCATTGCGCTCGGCACCGCTCTGGCTGCGCTGGCCTTGCGGGTGCTGGGCGGCGACCTGGGTGGTGGCTACTTTGCCGGCGTTGCGCCCAGCCTGCAATGGAGCGGCTGGGCCGCGCTAACCTATGGCGCACTGGGTGTAGCCGCATCGCTGGTGGGCGGCTGGTGGCCGGCACGCGCCGCGCAAAAGCTGCTACCAGCGCAAACGCTCAAGGGCCTGGGCGCGGCACCCGATGGCGGCAAAGGTCACTGGCTCAGTATCTTTTTAATAGCGCTTGGTACCCTGCTGGCGCTGGCGCCGCCAGTGTTTGGCATCCCGCTGGCGGCCTATGTGTCGGTCGGGCTGCTGCTGGTGGGCGGCATCACCGCTCTGCCCTGGCTGATATCGCTGCTGTATGACCGCATCAGTCCGTGGGTCGCGCACCGCCTGCTGCCGATGCTGGCGGTGGAGCGGGCGCGCCGCGTGCGCGAGAGCGCGGCGGTTGCCGTCAGCGGCGTGGTTGCATCGCTGAGCCTGGCGGTGGCGCTCACGGTGATGGTGGCGAGCTTTCGGGATTCTGTCACCCACTGGCTTGATGTGGTGTTACCGGCAGATTTGTACATGCGCACGGCGCCGCCTTCGGGCTCGTCGTCAGCCGGCGACACGGTGTTTTTCAGCCCTGAATTTGTTGCGGCCATGGTGCGCGTCAAGGGCATCAGCCGCGTCAGCACGCTGCGCACCACCTCGCTGCTGCTTGACGCCGGCCAGCCGCCCGTGGCGCTGATCTCACGCGACATCAGCGACGCGGCCGGTACGCTGCCGCTGGTCGGTGATCCGCTACCCGTCCCCGCCGGCCACCCGGACTGGGTGGCGATTTATGTCAGCGAGCCCATGGTGGACTTGTACGGCGCCCGGCCGGGCACGCTTTTCAAGCCACTTTCTGGGTCGCTTGGTGCCGCTACCCCGGTAAAACGGTCATCTATAGCTATTGATTCGATAGCAAACCCGCCGGCTGTGCAGTTTTATGTGGCTGGCGTCTGGCGCGATTACGCACGCCAGTTTGGCGCGGTGGCGATGGACAGGCGCGACTTTGAGCGGCTGACCGGCGACCGCCGCATCAATGACCTGGCGCTCTGGCTGGACGCCAATGCTGCAGCAAGCGAAGTCGAGCAGGCGGTGCGCACCGAGGCAGACCGGCTGTCAGGCGCCGGCGCGCTGGTTGAGTTTGCATCGACCCGGCAGATACGCAGCATTTCACTGAAGATTTTTGACCGCAGCTTTGCCGTGACCTACTGGCTGCAGGCCGTGGCGATTGCGATTGGTCTGTTTGGCGTGGCAGCGAGCTTCAGCGCGCAAGTGCTGGCGCGGCGCAAGGAGTTTGGCCTGCTGGCGCACCTGGGTTTGACACGGCAGCAAATCCTGGCGGTGGTGGCAGGAGAAGGCGCGGCCTGGACGCTGATTGGCTCCATCGCCGGCCTCGGCCTGGGTTTGCTGGTGTCGCTGGTGCTGGTCAACGTCGTCAACCCGCAGAGCTTTCACTGGACCATGGACTTGGTCATTCCGTGGCAGCGGCTGCTGGCCCTGTGCGCGGCAGTGGTTGCCGCGGGCACCATCACCGCCTGGCTGGCGGGCCGCGCCGCCGCCGGAAAGGACGCTGTGCTGGCCGTGAAGGAAGACTGGTAGCGGCTTCTGCATCTGTGTCTGCATCGCCTGCGACGTGATCGCTGTGTGCGCTGGCGCACACTATCGGCCAGGCTGCGGCGATGGCCGTTTTCGTTTGCTTACCAAAGGCGCGCTTTTTGACGCCGCTTTGTCATCACAGCAGAACGCTACAGGCCTACGATGAACGCTTCACTCAAACGAGGAAACCATCATGTCAACGGACCGCTACCGCATTGAAAGCAAAAATCCGTTAAAAGGCCATTTGTTGCCACCCACCGATTTCCAGCACATCTTCGCGGACCGCTCGCTGGCGGTGGCCCTGGCTGTCAAAAGCGTCAATGACCCGATGCTCCAGCAAGTTCGTGTTGTACACATTCCCAGCGGTGAAATTGTTTTTGAGACGTCCCCCGCCCCGCTGACGTCCTGAACCCTTGGGCCACCACTGCCCACCATGCTGCGAGAATCAGTCGCATGGACCTCTTGGACTTCTACCTGCGGAACGCGCCGCCCGATCTCTCTAGCACCTTGAACCACCGCCGACGACAGCTTCTCTTGGCCGGCCTTACAGGAGCGGCTGGGTACGCGGGGTTCCCGCAACAAGCCCTCGCCCTGCCTACCAAAACATTAGTCTTTCCGCGGGACCGTGGGTCGCATCCAGATTTTCGTACCGAGTGGTGGTACATCACCGGGCAAGCCACATCGGGCACGCGGGTCTTTGGTTTCCAGCTGACGTTTTTCAGGTCGCGTATCCCCGGCACGCAAGACATGACGTCGAAATTCGCAGCCAAACAGCTGCTGTTTGCACACGCTGCCATCACCGACGTTGACGGCAAAAAACTCTGGCACGACCAGCGCATTGCACGCGACGGATTCGCGGTCGCGTCCAGCAGCGAGACAGATATGGCCATCAAGCTGCGCGACTGGTCACTGCAGGGTCGCGGCGGCCAGTACAGCGCCGAGCTGCCAGCCGCCGACTTCGGCCTCAAGCTGCAGTTTGCCGAGACGCAAGCCGTGCTGCTGCAGGGCAAAGACGGCCTGTCTCGCAAGGGCCCGGACGAGCAGCAGGCCAGCTACTACTACAGCCAGCCGCAACTCGCCACCACCGGTAGCCTGCGCATCAGGGACCGCACGTTTGAAATCACGGGCAAGGCCTGGCTCGACCATGAATGGAGCCAGGAAGTGTTGCACCCCGAGGCCACCGGCTGGGACTGGATAGGCATGAACCTGAACGACGGCAGCGCACTGACCGCCTTCCAGCTACGCGGCAAGGACGGCCATGCGCTGTGGGATGGCGGCTCGTTCAGGTCTCCCAACAGCGCGCCGTATATCTTCACCCGAGGCGAAGTGATTTTCAAACCCACCCGTTTCTGGAAAAGCCCACTGAGCCAGACCACCTACCCGGTCGAATGGATAGTCCGCACCCCCGCCGACTTCTACACCGTCAGGGCAGTCATCGACAACCAGGAACTCGACAGCCGCCAGTCCACAGGCTCAATCTACTGGGAAGGCCTGAGCGAGCTGGTAGACAGCAACGGCAAGCGCGTGGGAATGGGGTATCTGGAGATGACGGGGTATGCGGCGCCGTTGAGGATGTAGCGGCGACTAACACATCAAGACATGTTTAAGGCTATCGCAGAATAAATGGCATATCAGGCCGTACACGCACTAAGGATTAAGCCATTCCATCGTCAGACCACCAGCATCCCAGCGGTACAGCGCCCTTCGCTGACCACGCGAATGCAGGTAGAGCCATTCCAGGCGCTGCAATTTAACTTGCAGCACCGCGAAATTCTCCTCGCCGGCGGTGAGCCCGGCCCGACCTGGAATCACGCCTTCAAGGTCAGGCGGCAGTCCGGTCGTGGGTTGCGCAGATGTTGCGCCGGGCGCTCTGCCCAAATAGCAACGCAGGGAGCTGGCGCTTGACGCCTGCCAGCGCGCATTTGCCAAAGCGTTGCCCACATGCAGCGTGGCTTCACCCCCTGTGCGCAACTGCAACTTGCGGGCGGCGTCGTAGAACGTGACAGCCACTCGTGCGTCAAGGGTCAGTGCGGGGACTTTGGCGCTGCGCGTATCGGTGTGAAACGTCAGCGTCCGCGTCTCCACATCAAAGGCCCGCAAGATCAGCACCCTGGCCTCTGGACCATCGGCCGACACCGTGGCCAGCATGGGCGAGTGGAAGTCGGATTTACGATCTTTCGTGGCACGCCCTATGAGCTTCCATGCATGGTGCAGTGAACCCGCCAAATCGTCGTAATAATCAGGAAAAGGCTCGACACTCCGATCACTGGGCTTGTCTGCAGCAGACGCTAACTGCGCCGAAGATCCGGTGTTGCTTAAATCAGGCAAGCTGCTCATCAAGCTGGCTGCTTCACGGCTCGGAAATTTTGAAGCCCGTCGCGCCGACCGAAATCGGCGCTGGGTGTGCAGCGGTGTTTTGCGTTGGGATAAATCCCATTTTTTCACCATCCCATTGTTGGCCGCACCAGCACAGGCCTTCGGCATTGATCAGGCAGGTGCCAGTGCCGCAGCAGCGGAGGTCGTCGGTCATGAGGTGAAGTCCTTGGGTGAATTGCGCAGAATTGAAGGCTGATTTTGAAACGTATAGATTAACTGAGCGTTATGCAAGCCCATACACCGCTGACAAGTGACGCAATGCGCCGGAGCAGTGTCGGTGTACCCCGTGGGCGCAAGCAGGCTTGTGAAGAACGATCAATGACCACTGCACCGGGTCCGTCCGCCCATAAGCGCATAAGCCCGTTGCCCGTTGCCCGTTGCCCATGCTGGGGCTCGGATATTTGCTGACCGCCAGCGGCGTAGGCTATTTTTGGCAGAGCGTCCAATGTGTCGTCGCACGCCATGAGCAATTTTCTTCAATGCGCCCCTGCGGCTGCACCCGAGCCCGCCCCGCCCTTGATATTCTTTGCCAGAAAGACCAGCGGGATCAGCGCCAAAAACATCAGTGCCGATGCGTAAAACACGTCGGATGCAGCCAGCATATAGGCCTGCTGGTCAATCAGCCGATTGATGGTGCCCAGTGCCTGATCGGGCGTCAGCCCAGCTCCGGCCAGGCCTGCGATGGCGCTGTTCGCTGCAACGCTGCCCTGATTAACGTATTCACTGAGCTGCGCGTGGTGCATGGCTGCGCGGTCCTGCCAGACGGTGGTGGCAATCGAGGTACCAAATGCACCAGCCGTGATGCGTACAAAATTCGACAATCCTGAGGCCGCAGGGATGCGGTCTGGTGAAAGCCCGGACAGCGTCAACGTCACCAGCGGAATAAAGAAAAACGCCATCGCCACGCCCTGAATGATGGTCGGTATCAAGATGGTGGTGAAGTCGGCCTGCGTGTTGAAATTTGAGCGCATCCACAGCACCAGCGCAAAGACTAAAAACGCGAACGCGGCAAGACGGCGTGGATCAAACTTCGCGATATTTTTTCCAACCAGCGGCGACAGAATCAACGCCATGATGCCGACGGGCGCCATCACCATGCCTGCCTGGGTCGCGGTATAGCCCATGAACTGTTGTAGCCACAAGGGCAGCAGCACGATATTGCCAAAAAACAAGCCGTAGCCAACGGACATGGCAAGTGCACCTGCCCAGAAATTACGCCGCTTGAAAAGCGTCAGGTCAACCACCGGGTGCTCTTCTGTCAGCTCCCAGATCACAAAGGCAATCAGGCCAACCACCGCGACGACACCCAGGGCAATGATCTCGCCAGAATGAAACCAGTCCAGCTCTTTGCCTTTGTCAAGCAGCACCTGCAGCGCACCGACCCAGATCACCAGCAGGGCCAAGCCTACTGAGTCAATGGGCAACTTTTTAGTCCTGCTTTCGCGGTTACGGAAAATGCTCCAGGTAATAAAAGCTGCGGCGAAGCCAACCGGGATGTTGATGTAAAAAATCCATGGCCAGGAAACGTTGTCGGTGATCCAGCCTCCCAGCAAGGGCCCCATCACAGGAGCCACCAGCGTGGTCATGGCCCAGAGCGCCATCGCCAGACCCGCCAGCGCCTTGGGGTAACTCGACAGCAGCAGCGACTGCGACAGCGGAATCATCGGCCCCGCGACCAGGCCCTGCAATATGCGAAAAATAATCAACGTCGTCATGTTGGGTGCAAGGCCACACAGCCACGACGTGATGACAAACAAGATGATGCTGGCCGTGAACAGGCGCACCTGGCCGAAGCGCTGCGACAGCCAGCCCGTCAGCGGCACGGCAATAGCGTTGGCAACCCCGAAGCTGGTGATGACCCAGGTGCCCTGGTTCGGGCTGACGCCCAGGTCGCC
>JANYFF010000048.1 GCA_025362825.1 Polaromonas sp.
AGAAGATGGAAAACCTGGGTGCCAAAAAAGCCACTGTCGGCCTGGTCATACCGACCGGTTATTCATTCAACCTCGATGGCACCTCAATCTACCTGACCATGGCCGCCGTGTTCATCGCGCAGGCCACCAACACGCCGATGACGCTGACCCAGGAGATCACCCTCCTGGCGGTTTTGCTGCTGACATCCAAAGGCGCGGCCGGCATCACCGGCAGCGGTTTCATCGTGCTGGCGGCAACGCTGTCAGCTGTGGGTACTGTGCCTGTAGCCGGGCTGGCGCTGATCCTGGGCATAGACCGCTTCATGTCTGAAGCACGTGCCTTGACCAACCTGATCGGCAATGGTGTAGCGACGATTGTGGTGGCCAAGTGGACCGGGGATCTCGATGACAAACGGTTGCACGCCGGCCTGAACAATGAAACTTGGGTCGAAGCGCAGGAACCCGAGACGGTGCTGGATAAAAAGACCGAGCACATGGCCGGTTCGCACCATTGACGCATGCTAAATGCGGCTAAGCGGCCGCAGCCAATGAAAAAGGCCCTTTAAAGGGCCTTTTTCCATGGTTAATACAACCGCGTCGTCTGAATTTAACGTGCGCCGCGCTGTGCAGGTCCACCAGCGCCGGGGCCCGGGCCACGTCCGGCGATGTGCCGGAAGGTGATGCGCCCCTTGCTGAGGTCGTAAGGCGACAACTCAAGAGACACCTGGTCACCGGCCAGGATGCGGATGTGGTTTTTGCGCATCTTACCGGACGTATAGGCCACAAGCTTGTGGCCGTTGTCCAGCGTGACGCGGAAACGTGAGTCGGGCAAGACCTCGTCAACCAGCCCGTGCATTTCAATCAGTTCTTCTTTAGCCATGTATGGATTGTCCTTGAAAATTTTCTGAAAATCTGAAATTGATGGGGAGGTGCGCCCGAAAGTTCAAGCGCAGGCTGGTGAGGAGCGTTCCTGGATCCAGCCCAATGCGTGTTCCGTGGCGTACTGAAGCGCGGAAGCCGCACTGTCAAAAAGCCCTGAAAAACGAAGCACGCGGTCATGCGTGGCACTGCCGCGGCCTGAGCGGATCGAAACCGATGCGGCATAGCCGCCTGCGTCCTGTGGCTTGGCGAGTGGCGATACGAGGTATTTTCCTACCGCGATGTTGTTGTGATGAAGCGTCATAAAAGTCTGTGCCGGATCGCCTGAATTGAAGGTCCCGGCCTGATAAATCAATCGAAATACTGGAAAAACAAACGGCTTGCGTAGCCCAAGCCAACGGTTATTCGGTTTCTACCGGCAAAGCCCCTGAAGGGGCTGAGTTGGCGAGCCATGTGTGGGCACTGTTGGGGAGTGCTCGACGGGAATGTAGAACAGTGTTTGAGGGGTTCAGGGCTGTGTGGGCGCTAAAACCTTGATGACACTGGAGATTCGGGCTCTGAGAAGCGCCGCATTTGAGAAGAAAGCCGCATGTAAATGGAGCTTCTTTATAAAACGCTGATGCGTTACCGAATCTCGTATTGTAACCGTACTGCGTACAACGTGCATTTGCCAAGCTTGGATTGCTCTTCAGCGCCCTTTCAACCCTCGAATTGCGGATGCAGCTGGCGTATACGGTTCATGGCCATCCCTGCCGCCGCGGTGCGGGTTTCAACCCCGAGCTTGGCGTACACCCGCTCCAGATGCTTTTTGACGGTGGCCGGGCTGGCGCCCAATATGTCCCCAATATCACGGTTGATCTTGCCCTTGACCACCCAGTACAGCACCTCGGCCTCGCGGGCAGTCAGCTTGAAGCTCAGGCTCATGGCTTCGACCACAGCGTCTTCGGATATCTCGCGCATGACGATCAGCCAGTCGTCGCCTTCGTCGTCATCGGTGCGCTGGTGTAGGCGAAACGTCAGGCGCCGCGGGCCCATTTCGATGGCCAGCCGCGGCGGCTCGATCTGCGGATGGGCATCCAGCACATGGCGGCGCAGCCAACTCAGTACCGGCCCCGGCGTCTGCGGCGCCGAGGTGCCGTAGTAGCGCATCAGCAGTTCCCGCGCCAGCGGTGTCTGCCAGATGAGCTTGCCCTCGTCCTCGCCGGCCTTGCCCCTGAGCCTCACTGTGATGCTGGCATAGCCAAAGGCATCCAGTGCGTTACGCGCCTGTCCGGCCTGCCGAGCCTCCTGCCGCGCGCGGCGCGCGCCCTGCAGGTGCACGCCCATGCGGGCCATGACTTCCTTGGGCTTGATCGGCTTGGTCACGTAGTCAACGCCGCCGGCTTCCAGCGCCGCCACCAGGTATTCAGTCTCGGTCAGCCCGGTCATGAAGACGATGGGGATGTGCGCGGTCTCAACCATGGCCTTCAGGCGCTTGGCAACTTCAAACCCGTCCATGCCGGGCATCATTGCATCCAGTAGCACAATGTCGGGCAGCGCCTGGCGGGCGCGCTGCAGGGCGGCTTCACCACTGGTGGCAACCAGCACGGTGTAGCCCGACTCATCCAGCGCATCGTGCAGCACCGAGAGGTTGTCGGGCACGTCATCGACGATCAGCACCACGTCGCTGTTGGCGCGGTCCAGGGTGCGGTCCAGCCCCCTGTCTGGGAGTTTTACCGGGTCAAACACGCTGCTCACGACCGGCCTCCCCTGCAGTCAGTTGCCGGGCCATGGCCTCGAACTGGAACTGGCGAGCCAGCGCGCGCATGTCTTCAACGAACCCCGTGGCGTCGGGTTGCTGGGATTCGATGTCTGCAAGCTTGTTCATGATGCCCCGGTAAAACCCGAGGTTAACAACGTCCAGCAGCTCGGCGAGCTGGGCTGCAGCGGGCAAGGCCCGGGGCCGTGGCATTGTGGCGGGCAAGGCCAAAGGCTCGGGCGGCAGCAACGCCTCATCCGAGGCCTCGTAAATCCAGCTCAGGCCAAGGCGCTTTTCAATCCAGTCAATCAGCTCGGTATGCCGGTAAGGCTTGACGATAAAGTCTTCAGCGCGGATGCCCACATCGTTGTCCAGTGTCTTGTCAAAGGCATTGGCAGAGACGATGGCCAGATGGATGCCGGCATGGCCGGCACTGCGAATGCGGCGCAGGGTTTCCCAGCCATCAATGCCAGGCATGGCCAGGTCCATAAAGATAACGTCGGGCTGGTAGCCCGCCGCCAGCAGGTCCAGGCAGTCGTGGCCGCTGGCCGCCATGCGCAGCTCGAAACCCATGGGCTGCAGCAGCTGCACCATCAGTTCCCTGTCGGCTTCTTCGTTGTCCACCACCAGCAGCCTGCGGCGCGCGCCTTCATAGTTGCGCGGCTGGCGCCTGACCGCCCTGTCGCCGGTGCCATGGGCGGTGCCTGCGAAACCATGGACTTCAGGCAGAAACAGGCGAATGCGAAATACCGAGCCCTCGCCCGGCGTGCTGACCACCGTCATCTCGCCGCCCATCAGGTCGGTCAGCATTTTTGCAATCGTCAGGCCCAGGCCAGCGCCGGGTGTTCCGGTCGCGCTCTGGCCCGCCGCCTCGCCGCGCGCAAAGGGTTCAAAGATTTGCGCCAGCTCGGCCTCGCCCATGCCGGGGCCGGTGTCTTCTATATCGACGTAGGCCATTTCACGCGCATAACGCAGCCTAAAGGTCACGCTGCCGCGGGCCGTGAACTTGATGGCGTTACCCAGCAGGTTGATGAAGATCTGACGCACACGCTTTTCGTCGGCACGTACCAGCTCGGGCAGGTTGCCGGTGACTTCAAACACAAAGCCCAAGCCCTTGGCGGCCGCCTGCAGTTCAAACATCCCAGCCATCTCGTGCACGCAATCGGCAAACTGCATGGGTCGGGCGTTCAGCGTGAGCTTGCCGGCCTCGATGCGGGCGATGTCCAGCGTGCCCTCAATCAGTGACAGCAAATGCTCGCCGCCGCGCTTGATGACGCTGACCGCCTGCTTGCGGTGCGGCGGTATCGAGGCGTCCTCGCCCATCAGCTGCGCATACCCAAGGATGCTGTTGAGCGGCGTGCGCAACTCATGGCTGATGGCGCTGATGTAGCGACTCTTGGCCTGGTTGGCCTGGTCGGCTAGGCGCTTGGCTTGCTGCAGGGCCTCGTCGGTCTGGCGGTGAGAGTCAACCTCGCGCTGCAGTGCGCGCGTCTGCTCGTTGAGCAGGTGCGTCTGGCGGTTGGATTCTTCCTGCGCGACCTGGCGGCTCTTGTGCGCCAGCACCAGCCACCAGGCGACCAGGCCGGCGGTGACCAGCAGCGCCATATAAGCCTTCAGGAAACCCGAGCGCAGGGCCGACCCCGGCGCCTCCAGTAGTTCGGCCCCGCTCACGCTCAACGCCAGCGCGTTCAGCTCCTGGTGGTACAGCAGGCCAAACACGCTGGCCAGCAGCGGCACAATGATCAGCATCAGGAGCAGAAAGTGGCCCAACCCGGTGTCCAGATACGGCCAGATGCGCCGCGGCAGCAGCCAGCGCAGGGCGCCCGACCACTGGGCCGACAGGCTGGCGTGCGGCTTGCACAGGTCGCCGCAGCGCGCGTCCAGCGTGCAGCACAGCGAGCATATGGCACCCTGGTAGGCCGGGCAATGCGCCATGTCCGGGCCCTCGTATGCGCGCTCGCAGATCACGCACTGCTGCGTGGCGTAGCGCCCTAGCGGCTGGTAGCTGCCGGCCTCGCCGGCAGTGGATTTGTCCTTTTGGGGGCCGCGCGCAATGTAGTAACGGCCTTTGGTCGCCCAGGCAATCAGCGGCGCCGTCACAAAGGCTGTTCCCATCGCAATGACGGCAGAAAAAGCCTGCGCGGTGCTACCAAAAAAGCCGAGGTGAGCCGCCACCGACAGTGCCGACGCCAACGCCATCGCGCCGACGCCGACCGGGTTGATGTCGTATAGATGTGCGCGCTTGAACTCTATGCCCGGCGGTGACAGGCCTAGCGGCTTGTTGATCACCAGGTCGGCCACCACCGCCATGACCCAGGCTATTGCAATGTTTGAATAGAGCCCCAGTACATCGCCCAGCGCCTGGAACACATTCATCTCCATCAGCATGAAGGCAATCAGCGTGTTGAAGACCACCCACACCACGCGACCCGGATGGCTGTGCGTCAGCCGCGAGAAAAAATTGGACCAGGCCAGCGAGCCGGCATAGGCGTTGGTCACATTGATCTTGAGCTGCGAAATCACCACAAACAGCGCGGTCGCGGCGACCGCCATGCCGTAGTTCGGAAACACGTACTCGTAGGCCGCCAGATACATCTGGTTCGGGTCCACGGCGCGGTCAACCGGCACCATGTTGGAAATCGCCAGGTAAGCCAGCAAGGCACCGCCCAGCATCTTGACGACACCCAGAAACACCCAGCCCGGCCCACCTGTCAGCACGCCCGCCCACCAGCGCCAGCGGTTGGCGGGCGTTTGCACCGGCATGAAGCGCAGGTAGTCGGCCTGCTCCCCCATCTGGGTAATCAGCGCAATCCCCACTGTTAAAGCAGCACCAAACAAGTGCAAATCAAAGCCGCTACCCACGCTTTTCTCACCTACGTAGTGCACGACACCTGAAAAAGCACCAGGATCGCGCACAAACACATAGACAAACGGAACGACAAGCATCACCAGCCACAGCGGCTGCGTCCACACCTGCAGTCGGCTGATGGCAGATACGCCGTGCGTGACCAGCGGGATCACCACCAACGCGCAAATCAGGTAGCCCCAGGTTGGTGGAATGCCCAGCGCCAGGTCCAGCGCGTAGGCCATGACAGCCGCCTCCAGCGCAAAGAAAATGAAAGTAAAGGAGGCGTAGATCAGTGAGGTCAGGGTTGAGCCGATATAGCCAAAGCCTGCGCCGCGGGTCAGCAAATCCATGTCCACGCCATAGCGCGCTGCATAAATGCTGATCGGCAAACCCGCCAAGAAAATGATCAGCCCTGTAGCCAAAATGGCCCAAAAGGCGTTGGTAAAGCCGTATTTCACCAGCAGCGTGGCGCCCACGGCTTCAAGAATGAGAAAGGAAGCCGCACCAAACGCCGTGTTGGCCACCCGCCATTCAGACCACTTGCGAAAGCGCTGCGGCGTGAAGCGCAACGCGTAG
>JANYFF010000082.1 GCA_025362825.1 Polaromonas sp.
TCTCCATGCCACGAAAAATTGTTGACCTTTCAATCTTTCTTGAAAACGACGTCATCGGCGACCCGCCGGCCTTTGCGCCCAAGATTGAATATTTCACCCATGAAAACACGTTTTCGCAGATCGAGCCTTTCTTTCCAGGCCTGAAAAAAGAAGATCTTCCTGATGGAGAAGGCTGGGCCGTTGAGCTCATCAACCTGTCAACGCACAACGGCACCCACCTGGATGCGCCCTACCATTTCCACAGCACCATGAACAAGGCGCTGGGCAAGCAGGAGCGCGCCATCGCCATTCATGAAGTGCCGCTGGACTGGTGCTTTCAGCCGGGTGTGAAGCTGGACTTCAGCACCCTGCCGGACGGCTATGTCGTCACCGCGGCTGATGTTGAGGCCGAGCTCAAGCGCATCAACCACACGCTGTCGCCGCTGGAAATCGTCGTTGTCAACACCGCGGCCGGAAAGCGCTACGGCAGTGCCAACTATGTGTCGTCGGGCTGCGGCATGGGCTACGAAGCCACCATGTATCTGCTCGAACGCGGCATACGCCTGACAGGCACCGATGCCTGGAGCTGGGATGCGCCGTTCGTGCATACGGCTCAAAAATACGGCGAGACCAAAGACGCCTCGCTGATTTGGGAGGGCCACAAGGCCGGTCGTGACATTGGTTACTGCCATCTTGAAAAGCTGCACAACCTCGAGGTGCTACCGCCTACCGGTTTTTACATCTCGTGCTTTCCGCACAAGATTCGCAACGCATCGGCCGGCTGGACGCGCGCAGTTGCAATTTTTGACGACCGTTTGATGGCACCCGCCTGAGCACGCACATGACGCAAGACAACGACAACACCAATCCCACTCACAGTGCGTTTGCACGCAGCTGGGTGGCATCAGCCAATGTTGAAGGCTGCGATTTTCCGATCCAGAACCTGCCCTTCGCCGTGTTTCGCCGCAAGGGCACGGATGAAGCTTTTCGCGGCGGCGTGGCCATCGGCGATCAGGTCGTTGATCTTGCACAGGTCGCGTTAACCAACTGCCTTGACGGACTGGCGCAGCAAGCGGCACAGGCCTGTGCCCAGCCTGCACTCAATGACTTTTTTGCCATGGGCCCAAAGGCATGGACGGCGCTGCGGCACGGCCTGTTTGAGTTGCTTGAAAAAGCTTTTTACGGTGCCAAGGTGGATGCGCTGCGTGAATGTCTGATTCCCCAGGAGGACATCGAGTTCACCGTGCCCGCACGCATTGGTGACTACACCGACTTCTACACCTCGCTTGACCACGCCATGAACATCGGCGTGATGATGCGGCCCGACGACCCCATCACCAGCAACTTCAAGTGGATACCGATCGCCTACCACGGCCGTGTATCCAGCATCGGTGTGAGCGGCCAGAAATACCGCAGGCCGATGGGGCAGTACATGGCACCGGGCGCGACGGCGCCGGTGTATGGCCCGTGCACGCGGCTGGACTACGAGCTGGAGCTCGGCATTTACATCGGACAGGGCAATGCCCAGGGCGAGCCGATTGCACTGAAGGATGCAGAAAAGCATGTCTTCGGCATTTGCCTGCTCAACGACTGGTCCGCGCGTGACATCCAGTTCTGGGAAATGGCACCGCTCGGCCCCTTCCTGGGAAAAAATTTCTGCACCACTATCTCGCCCTGGATTGTGACAATGGAAGCGCTGGAGCCCTACCGCCAGGCCTGGACCCGGCCAGAAACCGACCCGCAACCCCTGGCTTATCTTGAAGACGTAGGCAACCGCGCAAATGGTGCCATCGATATTTCGCTTGAAGTGCTGCTGGAGTCCGACAAGCTGCGCGCCGAAGGCAAGGGCCCGGCACGACTGAGCGGCACATCCTTCAAACACCAGTACTGGTCCGTTGCACAAATGGTCACGCACCACACCATGGGCGGCTGCAACCTGCAAAGTGGCGACCTGCTTGGCAGCGGCACCATCTCAGGCCCAGGCGAAGGCCAGGCCGGCGCCATGATCGAGCTGGCGTGTGGCGGCAGCAAGCCTGTTTCATTAGGCAACGGCGAGACGCGTGGTTTCCTGCAAGACGGCGACGCCGTCATCCTGCGCTGCTGGTGCGAAAAGCTTGGTTTTGCACGCATTGGGTTTGGGGAAAGCAAGGGGACGGTGTTGCGGGCGATTGGCGGCTGAACTTTGGGCTAAGCCTGCCTCTCCTGCTGTTCTCGTCAAGGTCGGGCCGCAGATGTTCAGGCAAATAGCGCTGGCTGAGCGCTGTGGTGCCAGCATCGACAGAGGTTTTAGGCTGACCTGTAGGAACTAACTTTTTCACGCAAGGACGCTTGCCTGGCATCGGCCAGCGCCTACATCTGCATGGCGTCAATCAGGACAGGCTTGCTCAGCGGGGGGCGTAAACATGTTGAGAGCCGGCGCATTAGAGCAATGCGTTTAGGCCCGCCCTGTTTAGTTAACCTTGCTCAGGAGAACCAAAATGCCTCACCAACCATTCAACGCTTGCATGGAGGCTTGCAATGCCTGCGCCGTGGCGTGCAACCATTGCGCTACTGCTTGTCTTCACGAAAGTGAGGTGGCAAAGATGGCGAAATGCATCGCGCTTGACATCGACTGCGCCCAAACCTGCGCCCTGGCTGCAGCTGCCATGGCCCGGGGCGGCGTTCACGTAAAAGCGATCTGTGCGCTGTGTGCGGACGTTTGTGAGTCTTGCGGCCATGAGTGCGGCAAGCACGACGCGGCGCATTGTCAGCAGTGTGCGAAGGCTTGCCAGCGGTGCGCGCAGGAGTGCCGCGAGATGGCTGTCGCAACTTGAACAATCAACTGATGCTAAACCTCTAATACGCAGAAAGACCTGACCGATGAACAAAATTTTACAGAAGATCACGCTAACGCCCCTCGCGATAGCTGCCATGGCCGCCATAGGTATTACTCTCATGCAACCTGTGACGTCTGCCCAAGCGCAAATGAAGTCTGGCAATACATCAATGCCGCTTGGCACCACCGGCTCCGTTATGCAAGGCGGCGCGATGGACCCGAAAGCAATGAAAGATAACCACGAAAAGATGGCGCCCATGAAAATGACTGGAAATGCGGATGTCGACTTCGCGGCGATGATGCGAATCCATCATTTGGGCGCGATCCATATGGCGCAGGCAGAGCTTCGTGATGGCAAAGACCCGAAAATGAAGAAAATGGCGCAAAGCATCATCGTGGCGCAGCAAAAGGAAATCACGCAGCTGGACAACTTTTTGGCTAAGAACGGCCAGCTTGCCGACAAGCCAAACAAATAGCCATTTCAAGTTGGCGGCCTTGGTCCTTTAGCCCGCACCACATTGCGGGCCCAGGCCAACCCGGCACGGCACCGCCAAGGGCCAGAGCGCCGTTTTAATACTGTCTGTAAGGCAAAAACTTGCCAGACAAAACAACATTGACACGATCCCCCTTGGGATCAGGCTGCCGGACGATATCCATCGAAAAATCAATCGCACTCATGATGCCGTCGCCAAACTCTTCATGGATCAACTCCTTGATGGTCGTGCCGTAAACGCTGACGATTTCATACCAGCGGTAAATCAGTGGATCGGTTGGCACGGGTGTGGGCAACGAGCCCTTGTAGGGCACAACCTGCAGCCACTTTTGTTCGTCGGCGGTCAGACCGAAAATCTTGCCTATGACTTTTGCCTGCTTGTCATCAAACGTCATCTGGCCCAGGCAGCCGGCCGTAACCCACTCCTTGCTCAGGCCTACTTTTTTGGCAACGTCTTCCCATTTGATGCCTTTGGCAACCTTGGCGGTGATGATTTTTTCGGTGATGTCGTTGCGGTTCATTTTTAAAGCTCCTGTTGAAAAATGGTGAGTGAAAAAAGCGGGTTGTGAAGGTCAGTGCGCCTTCGCGCGGGTGACCAGAAAATCGACGATGTGGTTGCGCAGCTCGTAGTACCCGGGCAGGTGGTGCAGGCCAGCGCGTGTGCGTTCACGTGGCAATGGGTTGACAACTTCTTCGGCGATATTGCCGGGGGAGTAGCCACCTTCGTTCTCCGTTCCATTGCTCATGAGAAGGATGCGGTCAGCCAGCAGGATGGCTTCGTCCACATCGTGCGTGATCATGAATACGGTTTGCTGTGTTTCGCGCACGATGGTCATCAGTTCGTCCTGTATGGTGCCGCGTGTCAGCGCATCCAGTGCACCGAAGGGCTCGTCGAGCAGCAGCATCTTGGGCTGGATGGCGAAAGCGCGCGCAATGCCTACGCGCTGCTTCATGCCGCCTGAAAGCTGTGATGGCTTTTTGTCGATGGCGGCCGACAGTCCGACCAGCGCGACAAATTTTTCGACGTGTACGTTGACCTTGGCGGCCGGCCAATCGGGCCACCGCGAGACCACGGCAAAGGCGATGTTTTTGCGCACTGTCAGCCACGGCATCAGCGCATGGCTTTGAAACACCACGCCGCGTTCCAAGCTGGGGCCAGCGATCTCGCGGTTGTCCATAAAGGCGTGGCCCGACGTGGCGGTGTCCAGCCCTGCGAGCACATTCAGTATGGTGGTCTTGCCGCAGCCGGAGTGGCCGATGATGATGACAAACTCGCCCCGGTCTATCGTGAAACGCACATCGGCAAACACTGGCTTGGTCGGAATGTAGGCTTTGCTCAAGCCCTCGATTTTCAGGAATCCGGTCATGCTGATTTCTTTCTTCACGGATGTGGGTGTGCTGGCGGCAGGCGCCACGCGCAGGGTGGCGTCACTCCACATAGGTCACCATCTTTTGCAGTTGCGCAAAGCTCAGATCGAGCAGCATGCCAACCACGCCGATCACAAAGATGGCGAAGATCACATTGGTCAGCGACAGGTTGTTCCATTCGTTCCAGACGAAGTAGCCAATGCCTGTACCGCCCACCAGCATCTCGGCGGCCACAATCACCAGCCAGGCTATGCCCATGGAGATGCGCATGCCGGTCAGAATCGTTG
>JANYFF010000155.1 GCA_025362825.1 Polaromonas sp.
AAGCACTGGAGACCTGGCGCAACCAGCAGATCGCCGGCATCAAAGACCCGGCGATGATGCCCAAAGTCAGTGACTTGAAAATCAGTGATGACGAGCTGCGCGAGACAATTGAGCAAAACCAGTTGCGTCTGATGAAAGAGCGCGGCAGCGACCTGACCATCTTCAGCCCGCGGGCAAGCTTTATGGCGCACCACATCGGCGACTTCAACGTGTCGTCTACCTGGGCCGCCATCTGCAACGAGCTTTGCTACCGCGTCAGCAAGCTGTTTCCCGACCATTTTGTGCCAGTGGCCATGCTGCCGCAGTCGCCGGGCGTAGATCCGAAAACCTGTATCCCTGAGCTGGTCAAATGCGTTGAGCAGTACGGCAACGTCGGCATCAACCTGAATCCGGACCCTTCCGGCGGGCACTGGACGTCCCCACCGCTGAGCGACAAACACTGGTACCCGATCTACGAGAAGATGGTGGAGTACGACATCCCCGCAATGATCCATGTGTCTACCAGCTGCAACCATGCTTTTCACACCACCGGCGCGCACTACCTGAACGCCGACACGACGGCTTTCATGCAATGCCTGACCAGCGACTTGTTCAAGGACTTCCCGACCCTGAAGTTTTTGATTCCCCATGGTGGTGGTGCCGTGCCCTACCACTGGGGCCGTTTCCGGGGCCTGGCGCAGGAGCTGAAAAAACCTTTGCTGCAAGACCATCTGCTCAACAACATATTTTTTGACACCTGCGTGTACCACCAGCCGGGCATTGACCTGCTGACCAAGGTGATCCCGGTGAAGAACATCCTGTTTGCCAGCGAAATGATTGGCGCCGTGCGCGGGATTGACCCTGAAACCGGCAACTACTACGACGACACCAAGCGCTACATCGAGTCATCGACGCAGTTGAGCGCCGAGCAGCGTTACCAGATTTATGAAGGCAACACGCGCCGCGTGTTCCCGCGCCTTGATGCGGCACTTAAAGTTAAAGGACTGTGATATGACTACCCTCGCAAATACCTTGGGTGTTGTTAAACGCAACATCGTTCGCGCCGACAAAGCCGCTGTTGAAAAACTTGCCAAATTTGGTGTTGCCACCATCCATGAAGCACAGGGCCGTGTCGGCCTGATGAAACCCTACCTTCGGCCCATCTATAACGGCGCAAAAATCTGCGGCACGGCCGTGACCGTGCTCACGCAACCCGGCGACAACTGGATGCTGCATGTGGTCGCCGAGCAGATCCAGCCGGGCGATGTGGTGGTGCTGGCCTGTACTTCGGAAAACAACGACGGCATGTTTGGTGATCTGCTCGCCACCTCATTCCAGGCGCGCGGTTGTGCAGGCCTCGTCAGCGACACCGGCGTGCGTGACGTGAAAGACCTTACTTCTATGAACTTCCCGGTGTTCTCGCGGGCCATCCACGCCAAAGGCACCATCAAGTCCACGCTGGGTTCGGTGAACATCGCCGTGGTTTGTGCCGGCGTCAATGTGAATCCGGGTGACGTCATCATTGCCGATGACGATGGCGTGGTGGTTGTACCTGCTGCCGATGCCCAGAAAGTGGCGGATGCGTCCCAGGCGCGGGAAGACCTTGAAGGCGAAAAACGTGCGAAGCTCGCCGCCGGTGTGCTGGGCCTGGACATGTACAACATGCGCGAACCGCTGGCCAAGGCCGGCCTGAAGTACATCGACTGATCACCGTGACCACTGTGCTGCGCAGAAAGTTTTTCGGTCTTGCGCTGGTTGTTGCCGGTGTGCTGGCAGGGTGCGCTGCTACAAGCCCAACGCCTGGCATTGATCCCGCGGTCAGGCAGACGCTGGCGCCCTCTGGTTCACTGCGAGTGGGGGTTTATCCCGGCAGCCCAACCTCGATGGTGAAGGATCCAAAGACCGGTGAAGCTGCAGGTGTTGCGCTGAACCTCGGACAGGCATTGGGGCGACAGCTCGGCGTGCCGGTTCAGGTGGTCGAGTTTGCGAGGCTTGCGCTTGTGCTGGAAGCGCTGAAAACCGGCGCGGTTGACTTTACCTTTACCAACGCCACCGAAATTCGCGCACGCGACGTCGATTTTACGGAGCCCCTGATACAGCTGGAGCTGGGCTTTCTGGTGCCTCCGACGACAGCACTGAGGCAGGTGGCTGATGTGGACAAGCCGGGTATTCGTGTCGGGGTTGCACAAGGCAGCTCATCACAGGGCACGCTGGGTCGTGTTTTTAAAACCGCCACCATCGTGCCGGCTGCATCGCTGGCGCAGGCTCAGCAGATGCTGATGCGCGGGGACCTGGACGCATTTGCCACCAACAAGGGAATCCTGTTTGAAATGAATGAAGGTCTGCCAGGCTTTCGTGTGATGTACGGGCGCTGGGGCGTCGAAAGTATGGCTATCGCCATTCCCAAGGGGCGTGATGCAGCGATGCCCTACGTGCGCCTGTTCGCGCGTGACGTGCGGTCCAGCGGCTTGCTGCAGTCCATTGTGGTGAAAGCCGGCCTGCGCGGTACGGCGCTGCCAAATTGACGTTGGAAGCTATTTTTTAAATTCCGGAGACAACAACATGATCAATATTTTCTTGCGTCGGGCTTATTACCTGGGCGTGTCGCTGGCTTTTGTGGTGGCAACCGGTTTGCCCCTGCAGGGAATGGCGCAAACCTATCCCGTCAAGCCGGTGAAAATCGTGGTGGGTTACGCCGCCGGTGGTGCGGTGGACATCGTGGCGCGTACAGTTAGTCAGAGCATGGCGGCCAGCCTGGGCCAGGCCTTTGTCGTTGAAAACAAGCCGGGCGCAGGTACCAACATTGCCGTCAAGTCCGTGATTGATGCGCCCGCGGACGGCTACACTTTGCTGATGGCCGCCAATGCGCTGGCGGCCAACATGGCGCTATACCAGCCGGCACCGTTTGACGCCGAGCGCGACCTGGTACCGGTATCCCTGATTGGCCGTGTGCCTGTCGTGATTGCAGCCAACTCATCTGTGCCTTATTCGACAGTGGCCAAAATGATCGAATCAGCCAAGGCAAAGCCGGGCAGCATTGCGTATGCGACGCCGGGCAATGGCTCAACGCCGCACATGGCAACGGAGCTGTTTGCACACGCGGCAGGCATATCGCTGCAGCACATTCCCTATCGCGGTGGTGTGCAGGCGATTACCGACACCATAGGCGGTCAGGTGCCACTGGTGGCGATCAACGCACTTGAAGCACTGCCACACGTCAAAAGCGGCAAACTGAAGGTTCTGGCGGTGCTCAGCGCAAACCGCACCAGCATCTTCCCGGATGCACCCACCATCGCAGAGTCGGGCTTTCCAGGCTTTGAGGCATCGGTCTGGTACGGGTTTGTAGCGCCAGCCGCAACGCCGAAAGCGATTGTGGTCCGCCTGCATGCGGAGGTGCAAAAAGCCTTGCAGACCCGCGAAGTACGCGAACGCATGACGGCGGTCGGTGGTGAAGTCACTCCGGGCTCCACCGACCAGTTCGCGGCACTGATTCATTCAGAACGCCTGCGCTATGAAAAAGTGGTGCGCGACGCCGGCATCAAACCTGATTAACGAACAACAAGGGGACACGCATGCAATTTACAAAAACACCTGGCTGGCTCGACTGGTACACCGGCCCCAGCAAACCAACATTCAAACTGCCCGCAGGCGCGGTCGATACACATTGCCATGTATTTGGCCCGGGCGACAAATTTCCCTACGCGCCAGAGCGCAAGTACACGCCGTGCGATGCCTCCAAAGAGCAGCTCTTCGCCTTGCGTGACCATCTGGGATTCGACAAGAACGTGATCGTGCAGGCCACTTGCCACGGCTCCGACAATCGCGCACTGGTTGATGCGCTCAAAGCCTCCGGCGACAAGGCGCGTGGCGTTGCAACCGTCAACCGCAACGTGACGGATGCGGAGTTGCAGGACATGCATGCTGCTGGCGTGCGCGGTACACGATTTAATTTCGTCAGGCGGTTGGCTGACTTCACCCCGCGTGAGGTGCTGTTGGAAATAGCTAACCGCATCGCGCCGCTGGGCTGGCACGTGGTGATCTATTTCGAGGCGGTTGATCTGCCCGAGCTGTACGACTTTTTCACCGCCTTGCCCACCACCGTGGTGGTTGACCACATGGGGAGGCCCGATGTGGCCAAACCGGTTGACGGCCCGGAGTTTGAACTTTTCGTCAAAATGATGCGTGAGCACAGCAACATCTGGAGCAAGGTAAGCTGCCCGGAAAGACTCAGCGTCAGCGGCCCGCCAGCGCTCAATGGCGAGCACAATGCCTACCGTGATGTGGTGCCGTTTGCCCGGCGCCTCGTCGAGACCTTTCCTGACCGCGTGCTGTGGGGCACGGACTGGCCCCATCCCAACTTGAAAGACCACATGCCTGATGATGGCCTGCTGGTGGACTTCATTGCGCATATTGCAAGCACACCTGAATTGCAGCAAAAACTGCTGGTCGACAACCCGACCCGACTCTACTGGAGCTGAAGGAGTAAACCATGTCACTGAATAAAAACTACCTCGATGTGCCCGGCACGACGATTTTTGACGCCGAGCAAAGCCGCAAGGGCTACCATCTAAACCAGTTTTGCATGTCACTCATGAAGGCGGAAAACCGTGAGCGTTTCAAGGCTGACCAGCGCGCCTACCTCGACGAATGGCCCATGACTGAAGAACAAAAGCAGACCGTGCTGGATGTGGACCTGAACCGCGCCATCTCGCTGGGCGGCAACATCTACTTTCTGGCGAAGCTGGGGGCTACGCACGGCAAGAGCTTTCAGCAGATGGCGGGTAGCATGACCGGCATGACTGAAATTGAGTACCGCGACATGATGATTGGTGGCGGCCGCTCGGCGCACGGCAATCGCGTCGTTGGCGAAGAAGGCGACGCACAAACCAATCGGCAGCCGCAGGGCAAGGCCGGGTCAAAAGGAAGCAACTGACATGGCAAAAATAACGGCAGGTGTTTTTACCTCGCATGTTCCCGCGATCGGTGCGGCAATGGATATGGGCAAAACTGGAGAGCCTTACTGGCAGCCGCTTTTCAGGGGCTATGACTATTCCAAACAGTGGATGAAGGACAACAAGCCCGACGTGATCTTCCTGGTCTTCAATGACCACGCGACGGCGTTCAGCCTGGACATGATCCCGACCTTTGCCATCGGTACGGCCGAGTCTTACCAGCCGGCGGACGAGGGCTGGGGCCCGCGTCCCGTGCCCGTGGTCCAGGGCCATGCAGACCTGGCCGCCCACATTGCACAGTCGGTGATCCAGCAGGACTTCGACCTAACCATTGTCAACAAGATGGACGTGGATCATGGATTGACAGTACCTTTGTCACTGATGTGCGGTCAGCCCCCTCCATCCGATTTTCACTGGCCTTGCCCGGTCATTCCGTTTGCGGTGAACGTGGTGCAATACCCGGTTCCTTCGGGCCAGCGCTGCCTCAATCTGGGTAAGGCCATTCGCAAGGCGATTGAATCCTACGACGAGGACCTCAACGTCCAGATATGGGGCACGGGCGGCATGAGCCACCAGTTGCAGGGTCCGCGTGCAGGGTTGATCAACAAGGAGTTTGACGGCGCTTTTATGGACTTGCTGATCAGTGACCCTGAGGCCCAGGCTGCCGTCCCGCACATCGACTACGTGCGTGAAGCCGGTAGCGAGGGCATTGAACTTGTCATGTGGCTCATCGCACGCGGCGCCATGTCCGACCTCAATGGCGGCCCGGCACCCACTGTCAAGCACCGCTTCTACCATGTGCCTGCCTCCAATACGGCAGTAGGCCACCTGATTCTCGAAAACAACTGACATCCGTTCGGGCTGAGCTTGTCGAAGTCTGTTTTTCAAATTTTGCCGAAAATCCCTCTGACAAGCTTAGGGCGAACGGAGAAGAAAGATTAAATCATGACCAAAACCATTAAAGTCGCCCTCGCCGGCGCAGGCGCGTTCGGCATCAAGCATTTGGACGGCATCAAAAACATCGACGGTGTTGAAGTCATATCGCTGATCAGCCGCGACCTGGAAAAAACCAGGGAAACCGCTGCGAAATACGGTATCGGCCACATCACCACCGATCTGGCCGACAGCCTGGCTTTGCCCGAAGTCGATGCCGTCATTCTCTGCACACCTACGCAAATGCATGCGGACCAGACCATCGCATGCCTGAAAGCCGGCAAGCATGTACAGGTCGAGATACCGCTTGCCGACAGCATCCAGGGTGCTGGCGCTGTGGCTGCCCTCGCAAAAACCAGCGGGCTGGTCGCCATGTGCGGCCATACGCGCCGCTTTAATCCCAGCCACCAGTATGTTCATAAGGAGATAGAAGCCGGGCGCTTCAACATCCAGCAGATGGATGTGCAGACCTACTTTTTCCGTCGCACCAACATGAATGCGTTGGGCCAGGCTAGATCCTGGACGGACCACCTGCTGTGGCACCACGCTGCGCACACAGTGGACCTATTTGCCTACCAGTGCGGCAGCCCCATCGTCAAGGCCAATGCCATTCAGGGCCCCATCCACCAGGCACTTGGCATCGCCATGGACATGAGCATCCAGCTGAAGGCAGCCAACGGCGCCATCTGCACCCTGTCGCTCAGCTTCAACAATGACGGCCCGCTTGGGACCTTTTTCCGCTACATCGGCGATACGGCGACCTATCTTGCGCGCTATGACGACCTGTTCAGCGGCAAGGATGAAAAAATCGATGTGAGCAAATTGGACGTGTCCATGAACGGCATCGAGTTGCAGGACCGCGAATTTTTTGCTGCCATCAAGGAAGGCCGTGAGCCCAATAGCAGCGTGGCCAGTGTGCTGCCGTGCTACCAGGTCCTGCATGATCTTGAGCAGCAACTCAAAGCCTGAACTTTTTCCGAAAAATCCGTGATGCAACAACGAACCCTTGGTGCCTTTCAGGTCTCTGCTCTAGGCCTGGGCTGCATGAACCTCAGCCACGCCTACGGCGCGCCCGTGTCGGCAGAGCAGGGCGAGCGTGTCCTGCTGGCTGCTCTTGATGCGGGTGTGACGCTTTTCGATACAGCCACCCTTTATGGTTTCGGTGCCAACGAAACACTGGTTGGCAAGGTGATGAAGCCGCACCGTCACAAATTCACGCTAGCGAGCAAGTGCGGTCTGCAGGGTGAAGATGTTGCGGGCGACGGTAAGCTGGTACGCGTGATTGATGGCAGGCCAGAGACCATACGCAAAACCTGCGAGGACAGTCTGCGGCGGCTGCAGACCGACGTGATCGATCTTTACTACCTGCATCGCTGGGACAAAAAAGTGGCGATTGAAGACAGCGTTGGCGCTCTTGCTGACCTGGTGCGCAAAGGGCACATCAAAAGCATCGGGCTTTCGGAGGTTTCGGCAGCTACCTTGCGTAAAGCCCATGCCGTGCACCCGATCGCCGCAGTGCAAACCGAATATTCGCTGTGGACGCGAAATCCTGAAATCGCAGTGCTTGACGCCTGCCGTGAACTGGGTGCGGCGTTCGTCGCCTTCAGTCCTGTGGCGCGCGGATTTTTATGTGGTGACCTGATTGATGTGAGCACGCTTGATGCAAAAGACATCCGCCGCGCCATGCCTCGGTTTTCCCCTGAAAACTACGCCGCCAACCTCAAGCTGCTGCCGGCCTATACCGCCTTGGCCCTGGAAGCAAACTGCAGTGCGTCTCAGCTCGCGCTGGCTTGGTTGCTGAACAAGGCGCCCCACATCATCCCCATCCCTGGGACGACCAGTGTGAATCACTTGCTTGATAACCTGGGCGCAGTCGACGTGGTCGTTCCGCTGGAAGTCCTGCGTAAACTGGAAGAGTTGATCAACCAGCAAACCGTGCACGGCCCACGCTATACGGTGCAAGGCACCTCTGAGGTAGATACCGAAGAGTTTTAAGCCAGCGGCCGTCGCCGCTGCTGCGTTTTTCGGATCGTCGCGCGGCATCACAAGCGTCCTGATGACGGCGGTTCCGCTGCATTTCCACACATCTTTTCTTGCTGCATGGCCGCCGGTTTTGCGGTGCGTCGTGCGCGGCAATTTCCTACATTTCCCTTTGCGTTTACCTGACCGGCTGGCTATTTCTGGTGCGCCACGATAGGTTTGCGGGTGACAAATCGGAAGCTTGCATCCCGCGTCAGAGCGGTTTCGCCACCCGATACCCGTTACGTGTTCAGCCCCTTCACAAGCTCATCAAAGGAAACATCATGGCAAGAGAAAAAGACTTCAA
>JANYFF010000187.1 GCA_025362825.1 Polaromonas sp.
CGAAAGGCTGATTTTGTGCCTGGCACCAGTCGGCCAAGGCTGTCTGCGCAATACCCCGGGGTACGCTGGGTGAGGCATTAGCTGGCAAACTGGAATATTTTCAGGGCTCACCATGCTGATACAACTTACCTACGCTAGCCGCACATCCAAAACACTGGCTCCTGAAGACCTGAAAAATATTCTTGCAGCCTCGCAGCGAAACAACACACGTGTTGGCATTACGGGCGCGCTTTGTCTGGCGAATGGCATCTTTTTGCAGCAGCTTGAAGGTGACCGCACGGCCGTTAACCTGCTGTATCACCGCATATTGCTGGACCCACGCCACAGAGACCCGGCCATTCTGGATTTTTCTGAAATTGCGTCACGCAAGTTCACCCAGTGGTCCATGGGTTCGCTGTCGTCGTTGGAGTCCAATCGGGCGATTTATTTGAAGTATTCGCGCTCGGCCAGCTTTGACCCCTACACCATGAGCCCGACCACCTTGCGAGCATTTTTTGATGAAATCATGCACAACGCCGCTTGGTTAGGCTAGGCCTGCGGGCGGTCTGACTCAACGCCCACGGGCGATACAGGGCATCAACGATTTAAGCCAGCTGGACAACATCGTGACCGACAAGCGCAACGGGCCGCCATGAGAAGCAGCTGAGCAGAAACGCCATCACCTCGGGTGTTTTAAGGGGCACTGACGGCCAGCCTGATGAATGAGCTGTTTGGCAAGTAGCTCCTTTGGCCATGCCACCATGCAGGGTACCGCGCAGCTGTGGTGCCCACCCCGCAGTTTATTGAAAGCCCGCCATCCACCCCACCCCTTTAGATTTAAAGCCACCGCCTGAGGCCTTGACACACGCTGTTGCCCGCCTGCGCAGCGCGCGTCTGGCGCGCAGCTCCAAACCGTTTCTGGCCCGTGGCGGCTCACGCGGGGAGCGTTGCAGCGGCTGCCGCCTCGTGCTCACCCACTGCCTGTGTGCCCTGCGCCCGGCTGTGCCTGTGCGTGCGGGTGTCTGCCTGATCATGGCTGACATCGAGGCGCTGAAGCCGAGCAACACCGGCTGGCTGATCGCCGATATGGTGGCCGACACTTTTGCTTTTGACTGGGCGCGCACCGTGGTTGACCCTGCGTTGCTGGCGTTGCTGGCAGACCCGCAGTGGCAGCCGTATTTGGTGTTTCCGGGCGAGTTTGTTGCCAGCGAGCGGGTGGTGACCGAAATACAGCTGGTCGAAGCACACGACGGCAATCAAGACAGGCGACCATTGTTTGTGTTGCTTGACGCCACCTGGCCCGAGGCGCGCAAGATGTTTCGCAAAAGCCCTTACCTCAACCATCTGCCGGTGCTGAACCTGCAAAGCGAACAACTCTCCCGGTACCGCCTGCGCCGCTCGCAACGTGACAATCACCTCTGCACTTCTGAAGTGGCGGCGTTGTGCCTTGAATTAGCGGGCGAGACGCTGGCGGCACAGACGCTGGACGCCTACCTCGATGTGTTCACCAACCATTACTTGAATGCCAAACAACAGTCACCGGTGGATCTGCAAGATGCATTGCATCTGCGGCTACGCAGTTTGGCGCCTGCCGCTGGTGGCTCGACGCTTTGCCCCGCTTAGATTCGTCCACTGAAACCCAGTTCACACCTAGCTGATAACCACCTGATAACTACCTTGCCAAGCTTGGGCAGGCGGGTGTGGTCGCTGCAATTTTGACGCGCAGGTCAACGGTTGACTTCACGTCGTCTGGCCCGGTGCTGTTGTTGGTAAACGTGCATCCATAGCCGGGTGCAGCCACGGTGCTGGCGACTACCACATCGTCGCCGGGTGGCTTGCTGCCGCCTTGCTCCCACTTGGCCAGCGCTTCAAACGACTCGACCTGCTCTGCCACCGTGAAATCGCAATGCGCTGCGCCACGCATGGCCCGCTGCACCAGCAAGTGGCGACTCCCTTGCGCCGTTACCCGCATTAAGTAACTTTGCTGCATGGCAAACGGCACATACATATCGCCCAAGGTGTGAATGGACAGCACAGGCACATTGAAGGCGCCATTGACAGCGGGCATCCAGCGCAGGCCATCGCGGCGAAGGCGGTTGGCGTCAAGCTGGGCGACTATTTTTTGCGCCGCTGCATTCAGTGCGTTGCTGGCCTCTGGCTCACCGTCAATCATGTACCGCAGCGCCTGGGTATCGAGCGTGCTTTTCGACAAAATGCCGTTGATGGTGCCATCACCGCCGAAGCCGCCATACGCAAAGCGGTAGCTGCCGCCATATTCAAAGCCCTGCGCGAACATGGGGCGTTCACCGCCCGTGAGGTTTTTAACCACGGATGCAAACTGTGCTCCTTTTGCAGTGGTGACGATGGGCAGCGTGGGCGAGGCGGCGGTGGGAAAACTGGTGAACAAGCTGCTGGTAACCTTGTCCTGCACGTCTGCCCATTGGCTAAACGGCTGGTTTGGCACGCCTGCCAGCGCAAGCGCGGCCACCTGCATGCCCGCAAACCGGTTAAACAATTCGGCATCAGCCATCACGCCGCACATGGGCAGGGCGGCGTGGTAGCGCACCTTGTTGACAGCAGTGGCCAAGGTTTCACGCTCAACTGCGGCGGCGGCAATGTGCCCGCCCATCGAGCGACCGGTGATGTACGTGCGCACTGGCGCGGCCAACGGCCGGCCGTTTTGCGCGGCGATATGGTTGAAGGCCAGCGCCAGGGCGTTGGTGTCTTCAAGGCCTGCGCGTACATCGTAGTAATTGGTGCTGTAGCTTGATGCTGCCCAGGCGTAGCCCGTGCTTAGCAAGTGACGGCGAATGGCTGGCGGCGCAACGCTTAACGCCGCACCTGTGCCAGCGTAACCATGGGCAAACATGACCAGCTTGCCGTTCCAGTTGGCAGGCACTTCGACCATGTACGCCGCGCCTTTAAGAATGCCGGCCCAACGGCTGCTGCTGGCCATGTCGATGGCATCTGTCGGCAGCCCTGCCATGGCGGAAAACGTTGTGCCCGCAGCAGGGGGTGTGAAGACGCGGCTGTCTTGCGCGCGGAGTTCTTCGGGTACGGTTTGCGTTTGGGTGGAGCAAGCAACGCACGCAAGAGCCAGCGCAACAGGTACAAGCGGTACAAACGTTTTAAAGCGAAGCATGGAGTGACATCCGTGTGAAAAAAATTATTATGCAGGCAGCCAGCCTGGCCGCATTGAGCCATGGGAGACAGTTTTCACAACTGCGCGACTGCACCTGGCATGACCAGCCGGACCAGCCGCAACGGAAGTCCGAACCTTCGGAGTCGCTGGCCCCGGACGTCAAGCACCGTTAGGCTCTGCATTTGCGGGCCAATTGAGCCGTCGCCCACGCGCGTGCCGGGCTTGATGTAAAAACAGGGTCCAGCATGTTCTGGCGTGAATACACGGTATTTACATGACGCTTGATATTTGTCGCCTTGTGCCGTGCCGCCTCTTAGCAGGCAACGAAGGCACCGCATGCTGACCCACCTGAGTGATTTGATAGTCGCCGCCAATGTGGGGATCATGTTGTTTTTTTCGGTCGCAGTGGCGCCGACTATTTTTGTTGTGCTGCCGCAGGAATGGGCCAGCGCGTACGTGCGTTCCTTTTTTCCGAAATATTATTTGTTTCTCGGCCTGACAACGGCCGCTGCCGCGGCACTGTCGGCAACGCCGCCCATGCGAATTGGGTTGGCGGTGTGTGCATTTTTGTTTTTCTTCAGCCGATTTTGGCTGACCCCGCGCGTGAACCGGGCGCGCGACGAAAAGCAGGCGCAAACCTTCAAAACCCTGCACTTTTTAAGCGTTGCACTCAACATGCTGCAACTGGTTTTCTTCATCTGGGTTCTGGTCGTCAGCGTGAGGGCTGCATGAGCGCCCCGGTAACGCCTGTGGGCACCGCTTCTGGTTGTGAGGCGCTCACCGTGATGTTTGACGGTGCCTGCCCGCTGTGCCGGCGTGAGGTAGGCGTATACCAGGCGCTGGAGCCGCTTGAACCTGTCGCCTGGCTTGATGTTAGCGATGTCAGCCAGACGTCGGCGAGCATGTCGCCCGAAGACCGCGCACGCTATCTGGCGCGCTTTCATGTGCGGCTGCGCAGTGGGCAACTGCTCAGCGGGGCGGCCGCCTTTGTCGCGCTTTGGCAAACCATGCCGGGCTGGCACTGGCTTGGGCGCGTGGGTACGCTACCGGGCGTGACGCCCATGCTGGAAGTGCTGTACGACGGGTTTTTGCATGTGCGACCCCACATTCAACGCTTGGTACGTACGCTGGACACGGCGCATTTGCCCAGCGACATGATTGGTGATTTGCGTTCAGACCACGCCGGAGAAACGGGCGCGGTGTGGATTTACAAAGGTATTCTTTTTGTGTCAAGAGATGAGAAAGTGCGTGCATTTTCCAGCCATCATTTGACGACCGAATCGAAACATCTGGAGCTTCTGTCGGCGTTGCTACCGCCCTTGCGTCGCAGCTGGTTGCTGGTGCCGTGGCGCGTGGCGGGGTTTGTCACGGGTGCCTTGCCGGCGTTGTTTGGCCAGCGCACGGTATTTGCGACGATTGCCGCCGTGGAGACGTTCGTGGGCGTGCACTACCAGCATCAAATTGATGCCCTGCAGCAGCGTCCGGAGCACGCTGTGTTGCGGCAAGTGTTGATCGATTGCCAAAAAGACGAACACGCACACCGTGACGAGGCCGCGGGATATCTCAGTCAGCCACCAGGCGGCGTGCTGGCACTTTGGTGTGCAGCAATCGGCAGCGGTTCGGCGATAGCCGTAACGCTGGCACGCAAGTTTTAATACGACGTACGGAACCACCATGGCCCGAAGAAACTCCCCGAATGACTTCAAGGCACCCGAAGACCTGAACCGTCTGAGTGAGATTGTTGTGGACAAGCGCAGCGGCAAACGCGCTGACGCCCGAAAGAGCCGGCGTAATCGTCACTACGAAAAGCAGTTCCTGAAGAACGCCATTGCCAGCGGGCTGATGACGCAAGTCAGCGAATAGCGCCAGCCACGGGTAAATTCAAACGTTCACGGAGGTGAGAAAACTTTCGGGGTAGCGCAGGCCCGCTGCCGCATTCGGTGGAAACGCCTCGTTGAGCTCAACCAGCTCTGCAGCGTTGAGTACGACCTCCAGTGCAGCGATATTCTGGTCCAGGTAGCTGCGGCGTTTGGTCCCAGGGATGGGAATAATGTCATCACCCTGGGCCAGCACCCAGGCAAGGGCGATTTGTGATGCGGTCACGCCTTTTGCTTTTGCCAGCGCCTGCACCTTTTCAACCAGCTTCAGATTGTTCTGGAAGTTTTCTTCTGCAAAGCGTGGTGAGCGCCGGCGGTAGTCGCCCTCGGGCAGGTCTTCGGGTTTTGTGAATGCACCCGTAAGAAAACCGCGGCCCAGCGGTGAGTAGGCAACAAAAGCCACGCCATTTTTGCGGCAGGCGGCGAGCGTTCCGGTGACTTCCGGGTCTCGCGTCCACAGCGAATATTCAGTTTGCAATGCAGCGATCGGATGCACCTTGCAGGCCCGCTCTATCGTGGTGGCTGACGCCTCAGACAAACCCAAAAACCGCACCTTGCCGGCACTGACCAGCTCAGCCATGGCGCCAACGGTTTCTTCAATGGGTACGGTTTTGTCAACACGGTGCTGGTAGTACAAATCGATTTGTTCAATGCCCAGGCGCTTGAGGCTGGCGTCACAGGCGGCCTTGACGTAGTCAGGCCGGCCATTGATGCCGCGCGCGGTCGGATCGGCCGGATCGCGCGTCATACCAAACTTGGTGGCAATGAAGACGTCCTTGCGGCGGTTCGCGATGGCCTTGCCGATGAGCAATTCGTTGGTGAACGGGCCGTACATGTCTGCCGTATCGAGTAGGTTGAGGCCGCGGTCCAGGGCGTGGTGAATGGTGGCGATCGACTCCGTGTCGTCACGGTTGCCGTAAAAGTCGCTCATGCCCATGCAGCCGAGGCCGATGGCAGAGATAGTGGGTCCGTTGTGGCCGAGAGTGCGCGTTTTCATGATCTGTCCTTCGTGTCGCCTAGTCAAGCTGGCCGGGGTTTTCGGTATTGGCTACGTCATGCCGCTACTGTAAAACTTTAGAGTGCACGCCAGGGCAAGCGGTTTTAAATGCCCTTACCGCTCGCGTGTGTGACGCATCAACAGACCAGTTGTACGTGCCGTACTACGCGTTTTCGGTCGCTGGTCCCAGTCCCCACTTGACAGACATTCGCCACACTGAGGTTTTAAGGAGCCAGACATGCAGATCGGTCAATACGAGGTGGTGGCCAATGTCACCGGCAGCCATGAAGGCGGCTTCAAGGCAAGCGTCACCCGCAAATGGGTGGAAAACGATGATATGCAGGAGTTGACCCACACGATTGATGACCGCATCCACGGCACGATGGAGCAGGCGCGTGACCATGCCTATGAACACGCGCGACTGCAGGTGACGGAAGGTTTCTGGTGACCGCGCCTGCCGGGCGGTGTACGCGGCGCGGTTAGGATGGGGAGAACCAGAAAGTGCACCATGACCCAAGACCTGAACCGGCAAAACGAATTGAAGAAAAAGGAGC
>JANYFF010000226.1 GCA_025362825.1 Polaromonas sp.
CCGCACCATCGCCAGGTCACTTCCGGCCTGTGGCTCGGTCAGGTTCATGGTGCCTGTCCACTGGCCGCTGACCAGCTTGGGGAGATAGACCGCCTTGAGCTCGTCAGACCCAGCCGTCAGCAGCGCTTCGATGGCGCCATCGCTGAGCAAGGGGCACAGCGCAAAACTCATGTTGGCGGAGTTGAGCATCTCGCCGCAGGCAGCGCCTATGGTTTTGGGCAGCCCCTGTCCGCCAAAATCCGTCGGGTGCTGCAAGCCCTGCCAGCCGCCTTCAGCATATTGTTTGAAGGCTTCCTTGAAGCCGGGCGTCGTCGTGACAACGCCGTCTTTCCAGCTTGAGGGGTTCTTGTCGCCCTCCCAGTTCAAAGGAGACAGCACGCCCTCGTTGAACTTTGCGCATTCCTCAAGTACCGCCTGCGCGGTGTCAAAACCCGCCTCTTCAAAGCCGGGAATTTTTGCGATTTGCTCGATGTTCGCCAGGTACTGGATGTCAAACAGCATGTCTTTGAGGGGGGCTTTGTAGCTCATGTCTTGTCTCCAGAATTCACGTCAGATAACAAATCAATCTCACAAGAAAAAAGGCACCGCTCACGATGCCTTTTTTCAATCTTCTTTTACTTACAGTGCTGCCGTCAGCTCGGGCACAGCGACAAACAGGTCAGCTACCAGGCCATAGTCGGCCACCGAGAAAATCGGTGCCTCTTCGTCCTTGTTGATCGCGACGATGACCTTGCTGTCCTTCATGCCGGCCAGATGCTGGATGGCGCCGGAGATGCCTGCGGCTACATACAGCTGCGGCGCAACTATCTTGCCGGTCTGGCCGACCTGCCAGTCGTTGGGTGCGTAGCCTGCGTCCACCGCAGCGCGTGAAGCACCGAGCGCAGCGCCCAGCTTGTCGGCCAGCGGCGTCAGGACTTCATTGAATTTCTCGCTGGAGCCCATCGCACGGCCACCTGACACGATGATTTTGGCGGCGGTCAGCTCTGGACGGTCGCTGGTGGCAATCTCTGAACCTACAAAGGTGGATTTCCCGCTGTCGGCAACGCCAGCAAGCGCTTCAACCGCTGCGCTACCCCCAGTGGCTGCTGCAGCGTCGAAACCGGTCGTGCGCACCGTTATGACCTTGATCGCATCCAGACTCTGCACGGTGGCAATGGCATTACCCGCATAGATCGGGCGTTCAAACGTGTCTGGTGCATCGACCTTGGTGATGTCCGAAATCTGCCCAACATCCAGCGTAGCAGCCACTCGGGGTGCAATGTTCTTGCCCGACGCGGTTGCTGGAAACAGGATGTGTGAGTAGTTGCCGGCAATGGACAAAATCTGCGCGGCCATGTTTTCAGCCAGTCCGTGAGCGAAATGGTCGCCCTCAACGTGGATCACTTTGGCAACGCCGGCAATGGCGGCAGCGGCCTTGGCAGCGGCTTCTGCGCCCTTTCCGGCCACCAGCACATGCACGTCACCACCGCATTTGGCGGCTGCGGTGACGGTGTTGAGCGTAGCGGGCTTGATGCTCGCGTTGTCGTGTTCTGCAATAACTAAAGAGCTCATGTCGCGGGTTCCTTAAATGACTTTGGCTTCGTTTTTGAGCTTGTCGACCAATGCCGCAACATCGGCCACCTTGATACCAGCGCTGCGCTTTGGCGGCTCGCTGACCTTGAGGGTTTTGATGCGCGGTTTGACATCGACGCCGAGGTCTTCCGGCTTGAAGTTGTCGAGCTGCTTTTTCTTGGCCTTCATGATGTTGGGCAAGGTGACGTAGCGCGGCTCGTTCAGGCGCAGGTCAGTCGTGATGATGGCCGGCAGACTGAGTGAAAGCGTCTCGGAGCCGCCATCAACTTCACGCGTGACCTTCACTTTGTCGCCTTCAACTTCCACCTTGGATGCGAAAGTCGCTTGTGGCCAGCCCAGCAAGGCGGCCAGCATCTGACCGGTTTGATTGCAGTCGTCGTCAATCGCCTGCTTGCCGAGGATGACCAGTTGCGGCTGCTCCCTGTCGACCAGCGCCTTGAGCAGCTTGGCCACCGCCAGCGGCTGCAGCTCTTCGCCTGTTTCGACCAGGATGGCGCGGTCGGCGCCGATGGCCATGGCGGTGCGCAGGGTTTCCTGGCACTGCAGCACGCC
>JANYFF010000236.1 GCA_025362825.1 Polaromonas sp.
CTGCCATATTTGCTTGGCCTGACCTTGAACCGATAAATCTTGCGCCTGCGCCACCCGCAATGCCAACAAACACGCAGCGAGGGCGAGAAATGCCCAGAGTACTTTTGAAAAAGACTTTCGATACATGGCAGTTGTCACAAGGAAGAGTAATGATTGATTGAGTTGCCTGAAAGCATCCATGGCGTGGGTGGCGACGAAGTTGCCACAGTACACCTTGAATCGGAACAACGACCTTCTATCACTTGGTTTTGATGCGAAGCAGGCGAAGTCCATTTCCGACAACGAGCAGACTCGCGCCCATATCGGCGAAAACAGCCATCCACATCGTGGCTGTACCGAAAACGGCCATGACCAGGAACACCGACTTGATGCCCAAGGCCAAGGTAATGTTCTGCCACAAAATCCCATGAGTACGCTTGGACAATTGCACCGTCTCGGCAACCCGCTCCAGGTTGTCGTTCATGATGACAACGTCGGCTGCCTCCATTGCGGTGTCGGTGCCGGCACCCCCCATGGCGAAGCCCACATCTGCCTGCGCGAGCGCCGGCGCGTCATTGATGCCATCACCCGTCATGCCTGTGGCGCCATAGCGTTTTTGCATGTCCTTGATGGCTTCCAGCTTGGCCTCGGGCAAAAGATCACCACGAGCGTCGTCAATACCCGCCTCGCTGGCGATCGCTTTCGCTGTGGCGCTGTTGTCTCCGGTGAGCATGACCGTCGTGACACCCAGAGCCTTCAAGTCTGCTACGGCCTTGCGGGATGTTTCCTTGATGGTGTCCGCGACCGCGAACAAGGCAAGAACATGTGTCGCGTCGGCAAGCAGCGTTACTGTCCGGCCTTGCTGCTCGTGCTTAGCCAGCTCGGCTTCCAGCTCAGGTGTGCATTGGCCACTTTCATGAACCAATCGGTGATTGCCAAGCAGCAAGATTTGTCCATCAACCAAGCCCTGCACGCCTTTTCCTGGCAATGCTTTGAAGTCCTGCACTTCGGCTGCGTCCAGCTTCAGGCTGGTCGCGATAGCCTTTGAAACGGGATGATCCGAACGTGCGGCCAGGCTTGCCGCTGCATGCTTGACAACGCCCTCATCTGCATCGCCCCAAACGCGCCAATCCACCAGCTTCGGTTTGCCTTCGGTGATGGTTCCAGTTTTATCCAGCGCGATAGCCTTCAAAAGCCGAGCGTCTTCAAGATAGGTGCCACCCTTAATCAGGATGCCACGGCGGGCAGCCGCAGACAGTCCGCTTACGACAGTGACAGGCGTGGATATGACCAGAGCACAAGGGCAGGCGATCACCAGCAATACGAGCGCCTTGTATAGGGACTCCTGCCAAGTCAGGCTCAGTAGAAATGGCGTTAGCACCGCCACTGCCACGGCAATCGCGAAGACGGAAGGCGTGTAGATGGCAGCGAATTTGTCCACGAATCGCTGGGTCGGTGCACGCGTGCCCTGCGCTTGTTCCACAGCGTGAATGATCCTGGCCAGCGTTGTGTTGTTAGCCGCAGCGGTAACACGAATTTCCAGCTCACCTGTTTCATTGATAGTTCCGGCAAACACCTGGTCACCGGGAGCCTTGTCCACGGGGATGCTTTCACCCGTGATCGGTGCCTGGTTGATGGCGCCATTGCCCTTGATCACCACCCCGTCGAGGGGCACCCTTTCACCGGGCTTGATGCGAACAGTCGACTCCAGCGGGACCGCAGTGACAGGGGTCATGACCCATGAACCGTCGGCAAAGAGCATGAGGGCCTCTTCAGGTGCCATCTCAAGCAAGCCCTTGATGGAATTTCGGGCGCGGTCGACAGCCTTGGCTTCAATCAGTTCAGCGATGGCGTACAAAGCCATCACCATGGCAGCTTCGGGCCATTGTCCGATCAAAAACGCGCCCGTTACCGCGACAGCCATCAAGGCGTTGATATTGAGCTTGCCGTGGATCAGCGCGCCCATGCCTTTTTTGTAGGTGTCGATGCCAGCCAGCCAGATCGCAATGGCGGCTATCGCCATGCCGCCAATCTTCCAGCCCATGTCCTGCGGGG
>JANYFF010000239.1 GCA_025362825.1 Polaromonas sp.
TCGCACCAGCGTGCGTAGCCGCAAGGCCACTTCTTGCAACACAAGGTCGCCGGCATCGTGGCCCAGGCGGTCGTTGACGGCCTTGAATCCATCCAGATCGAGAAAGAGCAGCGCGATGCGGCGCGGATCGCGCTGTGCCATGGCGAGTAACTGTTGCAGGCGCTCCATCAGCAGGTGCCGGTTGGCCAGCGTGGTCAGGCTGTCGTGCAGGGCCAGGTGGCGCAGCAGCTCGTTGCGCTGCTGGCGCTCGGTGATGTCACTGAGGATAGCCACGATACGGTCACTGCCGGGGTCTTCTCCTGCCACGAATGAAATTGCGTGCTGCGTCAGTATGTCGGGGCCGGAGCGGGTGCGAAACCAGATTTCTCCTTCCCAGCGGTGCTGCGCGGTGAGCACGCTGGCAATGGCCAGTGTGAACGACTTGTCATACCGCTCTGACCACAGGCTGCGCGCAGTCCGCCCCACCACATCGGTGGCGCTAAAGCCCGAGAGTCGGGTAAAGGCGGGGTTTACCGACAGCACCTTGCTGCGGCCATCGGTCACCACAATCGCATCCAGTGCGCTGTCAAATACGGTGGCACTCAGGCGCAGTGCGGTATCAGCCTCACGCTGGCGGCGCAAGCTCTCGGTCAGCGCCAGGGCCGACTGTTCGGCGCGCTTCCTGGCCTCCACCAGCTCGGCTTCGAAGCGTATGCGGTCGCTGGAGGTAAAAAACACCCAGTAAAACGACTCCTCGCCTTCTGCAACGATGCGCTGGCAGTTGGCAAACACCGGGACCCGCCCTCCTTTGGCGTCCAGCAGTTGCAGCCGCAGCTCGGACACCTTGCCGTCGCGCAGCAGCATGGGCCAGACGTGCGTCTGCACGAAAATGCGACTGGACACCGGAAACAGGGCATCGAGCTCACGGCCTACCCACGTTGCTTCCTCGCCTCCGGCAAGCTCGACCATAGCGGTGTTGAGCGTGACGATGTGCCCATCGCGGTCTGTTACCAGTACGGCGCAGGGAAGATGGTTGAGCCGGGGCATGGGACGAGATCGCTGGGGCAGTGGACTAAAGGGCGACTACAAATAGGCGCGCATGGCCTCGATCACCAGCTGCGGATTGCTCAGATGGGCGCAGTGTCCCTTGACGTCCAGCACCTGCAGGGTGCTGCCTGCGAGGTGCTGGTGCAGGTAGGTGCCCACCGACAGCGGGGCCAGCGTGTCATGGCGATGCTGCAGCACCAGCGCCGGTGTATGCACTTGCGCCAGGTCACTGCGGTTGTCCGAGAAGAAAGTGGCCTGGGCAAACACGCGTGCCATGACCGGGTCTGTGGAACAAAAGCTGTCGGACAACTGGCCGCTGACCTGTTCCCCGCCATCCTCGCCCGATACCACCGGAGCCAAATAATGGGCCCAGCCCATGTAGTTCTGGTCCATCAGGTCCAGCAGGCCTTCCAGGTCTTGCCGCTCAAAACCGCCCTGGTAGTCTGGCGGGGCGTTCAGGAAGCAAGGGTTGGGGCCAAGCAGTACGAGTTTGTTGAACAGTGATGGGCGCTGGATGGCGGCCAGTAAGCCAATACTGCAGCTGACAGAGTGCCCCACCAGGGTTACGCCAGTATGCAGGTCCAGCGCATCGCACACGTCCAGCAAATCCTGGGCGTAGCCCGAAAGGCTGCTGTAGCGCTGCGCGTCAAATGCAGACGGGTCGGAGCGCCCGCTACCGACGTAATCGAATACCACCTGGCGGTGGGTGGCTGCAAACGCTGGAGTGATCTGGCTCCACATGGCCTGATTGCAGCCAAAACCATGGGCGTACAGCAATACCTTCGGGCCGTCCCCTATGACATTGACGTTATTGCGGCTAAGTATGTTCATAGAATTTGTTTCGAAAACATTAGGACTTATCGTAGTCTGAGAAAGCAATTTTCGGGTAACTTTGTAGTGAGCCGCCCCGCACGTCTCTCAATATCCAGATAGTGGGGGGCTTGGATTTCTAGAAGGCTGGTAGGGGGCGGCGTCAGCACCAAGACACGGTATGGACGATGCATTCCCGCTCGATGCTCCCGATGGCAGCCCTGTAGCACATGGGCACGCCTTTTAGGCGAGGGAAGACCAGATGCGCGCCACAGGCAGAACCTTCAGGCGGTGCTCCGACTCCGGCATTTCGGCAAAAATGATCCGCGGCATGGTGTCCATAAACCCGTTCGTCGGGCGCCCCTCGACGGGCATAG
>JANYFF010000242.1 GCA_025362825.1 Polaromonas sp.
CAGCACGGTGTTGCGGCGCTGCACGGCACGCTCGGGGTTAAGCACCGGGTTGTAGTAGCTCGTGCCCTTGAGCATGCCGACCAGCGTGGCGCTTTCAAGCACATTGAGCTGGTCTGCAGACTTGTCAAAGTAGGTACGGGCCGCCATTTCAATGCCCCAGGCGTTGTACAAAAACGGCACGGTGTTGAGGTAGGTTTCAAGAATTTCTTCCTTGGTGTAAACCGCCTCAATCTTCAGCGAGGTGATCGCCTCCTTGAGCTTGCGCGTGAGCGTCGGCGCACGGCCAATGTCTTCCGGGTAGAGGTTGCGCGCCAGTTGCTGCGTGATGGTCGAGCCCCCCTGCCGGTTGCCCGAAAAGGTGTGGCCAACAGCAGACACCGTGCGCTTGAAGTCCATGCCGTGGTGTTCATAAAAGCGGTGGTCTTCAGTCGCAATCAGCGCGTTAACCACATTAGGCGAAATGTCCGCCAGCTTGACCCAGTCGCGGTTGGCCCGCTTGAAAATCGCCAGCTCCTTGCCATCGGCAGACATCACCACCGAAGGCTTTGCGGTCTTGGCCTTGCGCAGGTCGGCAATGCTGGGCGTGAAGGGAATCAGCACCAGCACATACAGCAGCAAAAAGACCGGTATGGCCGCCACACCCCAGGCAAACCCGCGCAGGGTGGGGTGGCGCAGGCGCTGCGGAATCGACAGGGCAAATTGTTTGAAGCGCAAGGCAAGGGTATTCAGGTTCATGGCGGTTGACAGTCTAGGCTACGCAGCCCCTGATTTCTGTAGGACTTCAGCGGGATGGCTGGCGCGGAACAAAAACCGGCGTCAAGACTCACAACCCCAATCAGGGCTGCCGCCCGTATTGAATCGGTTGGCGTGGCGGCTGCGTATAGACATCAGGAGAGCCCACCTGTGCCCTGCTTACCCCCTGTTACTGTAAGAAACCCGGCCCGGCGGCGACCCATACACATCGCCACTCAGGCCAACCAAAAGGACAAGCCATGATGACCCGTCGAAACACCCTCTTCAGCCTGGGCGCCCTGCCCGCCGCGGTTGCCACCGTGGCCGGCCTGCGCGGCCTGTTTGCCAGCGCACCGGCGCTAGCCGCCAAAACCTGGGAAGTGATGCACTCGGACGCCGAATGGCAAAAGCTGCTCACGCCTAACCAGTACAGCGTGCTGCGCAAGGCCGGCACCGAAACGCCGTACACCAGCCCGCTGAACAAGGAGAAGCACGCCGGTACTTTCAGCTGCGCCGGCTGCGCCCTGCCCCTGTTCTCGTCCACCACCAAGTTTGAGAGCGGCACCGGCTGGCCCAGCTTCTGGCAGCCTCTTGACAAGGCTGTGGTCGAAGAGACCGACACAACCCTTTTCATGAAGCGCACCGAAGTGCTGTGCCGCCGCTGCGGCGGCCACCTTGGCCACGTGTTTGACGATGGTCCCAAACCCACAGGCCTGCGCTATTGCATGAACGGCGTGGCCATGAACTTCAAGGCAGCATAAGCATGACTGTCATCAACAAGATACTTTTCGCCACCGGCGCAGCCGCACTGGCAGCCTTGACCTATATGGGCGGCGGCATGGGTGCGTTCGCGGCTGAAGAAAAAGCCGTAAAGCTGCCCGCACCCGCCGTTGACAGTCCTGCCACACAGGCAGCACGCGAAACCGCCGTGTTTGCCGGCGGCTGCTTCTGGGGTGTGCAAGGCGTTTTTCAGCACACCAAAGGCGTTCTCAATGCGGTGTCGGGTTACGCCGGCGGCGACAAGTCCACTGCCAGCTACGACATGATTGGCAGCGGCCGCACCGGCCATGCTGAGTCCGTGCAGATCACCTATGACCCGAAACAAATCTCCTACGGCAAGCTGTTGCAGATTTATTTCTCCATCGCCCACGACCCCACCACGCTGAACCGCCAGGGCCCGGACTCCGGCACGCAGTACCGCTCAGCTATTTTTTATGCAGATGCCAGCCAGAAGCAGGTGGCAGAAAAGTACATCGCGCAGCTGGATGCGGCCAAAGTCTTCCCGGATAAGATCGTGACGCAGCTCACACCTCTGGCAGCGCCGCTCGCCTTCTACCCGGCAGAAGCCTATCACCAGGACTACGCCACCCTGCACCCGACCCAGCCTTACATCGCGAGGTTTGACCTGCCAAAGATTACCAACCTGAAAGCCATGATGCCGGACCTGTACCGCGAGAAGCCGTTGCTGGTGTCGCAAGCGAGCAAGTGAGATGGCTGTCACCCCGGACCTGATCCGGGTCCATCCCCTCCCCAATCCGCATTAACGCTGCAGCGCCAGTGACCCCAAAAGCAATCAACCGCACCGCGCTGGGGTTTATCTTCCTGTGGTTCTTCATTGGGGGCATCGCCCATTTCGTGCTGACAGCAACAGAGATGCGCATCGTCCCGCCCTGGATTCCCTGGCCCCGTGCAGCAGTACTGGTCAGCGGCATTTTTGAGCTGCTGGGCGCCGTCGGTCTCTTGTGGCCTCCGACCCGCCGCGCCGCTGCATGGGGACTATTCGCCCTGATCCTGGCCGTCACGCCAGCGCACATCTACATGCTGCAGCAGCCGGGGCTTTTTCCGTCGGTGCCGTATTGGGCACTGGTGCTGCGATTGCCACTGCAGGCTGCTTTGCTGGCTGTGATTTTCTGGATTGCAAGGCAGCCGGTGGCGCCTTCATCATCCACTGACTAAGCACCTGTCTGCTTTGCGCTCCAGCTTTCTTTAACGTGCCTCTGCCCTGGCAGCACCCATGCGCTTGATGGCGGCGCACATTGCCGCCAAAATGACTGGCACAACCCACGACCGGGTTCACAGCATTCAACCAATGCGCAGGAGGCATCGCCATGGACTTGCAGACACCCATTAACTCATCCGGCCCCAATGATCCTTCACGTTTCAGCCGGCGAGCCATTCTGGCAACGCTGCCCGGGCTGTCAGGCCTGCAAGGTTTGGCGGGCATCTCCGGGATCTGCGGCATCTCCACCCTGCTCTTGCCCGACGCCGTCCATGCGCAAACACCAGGCGCTACCCATGTGCAATCGTGGCCGGTCAACGCCCGCACTTTCACAGGCATTCACGACATCGCGCCCGCACCCGCCGGCGGCGTGTGGTTTTCGGCCCAGCGCAGCGGCCACCTCGGCTGGTTTGACCCGCGCACGGGCAAGTCAGACCTCATTGCACTGGGCAAGGGCTCGTCACCCCACGGCGTCATTGCCGGGCCCGATGGCGCAGCATGGCTGACCGACGGCGGGCAAAACGCCATTGCCCGCGTGAGCTGGCCATCGCGCGAGGTCAAGGTCTTCCCCTTACCCGCCGGCACGCCGTATGCCAACCTCAACACCTGCGCCTTCGATGGCGACGGCAACCTCTGGTTTACCGGGCAAAGCGGCTACGTCGGCAAGGTCGATGTACGTACCGGCAGCATCACCGTGAAAGAGTCGCCGCGCGGACGCGGCCCCTACGGCATCTGCGCCACACCCGAAGGCGACATATGGTGGTGCTCGCTGGCCGGCTCATTCATCGCGCAGCTCGACCGCAATACCGGCGACTCACGCATCGTCGAGCCACCCACCCCGCGCCAGGGCGCAAGACGCGTCTGGTCAGACAGCCGCGGCCGCATCTGGGTGTCAGAGTGGAACAGCGGCAACCTCTCAATGCACGACCCGGCACTGGGCACAGGCGCGAGCAGCTGGCGCACCTTCAAAGCCCCAGGCAATGAGCCGCACGTCTACGCCGTGTATGTCGACAACAAAGACATCGTCTGGGCCTCAGAGTGGAGCAACAACGCCACCCTGCGCTTTGACCCTGCGACCGAAAAGTTTGACGTGATCACCATGCCGCGCGCCGCAGCAAGCGTGCGCCAGATATTGGGCCGGCCTGGTGAGGTCTGGTTGCCTGAGAGCGGGACGGAGTTCGTGACAATGATCAGAACGGGTTAGCGAGGACGAATCCAGAGTCTGCGAAGGACACGCAGCCCAAAAAATATCTACGCTTTACTTTTCGTTAGATCCGTGCCATTGCGTCGCCCCAACACCCAGGCAAAAAACACCCCCTCAAGCGCCATCACAACCCCAGCCCCGGCAATCACCGCGCTACTTCCAATCCGGTCAATCAAACTCGCCGCCAGCACCACACCGACCGACTGACCCAAAAACAAAAATGATGAAAACAGCGACACCGCGGTGCCGCGGGCGTGGGGTGCCATGTCGGTGGCTTTGGCCTGTATGGTGTTGTGAAACATGAAGAAGCCGAAGCCTGAGATCAGACTGGCGGGCGCGGCCACCAGCCAGTTAGGCGTGAAGGCGATGATGCAGGCACACAGGCCAAAGACCGCGCCGCCGATGATGACCAGGCCCTGTTGGCCGAAGCGGGCGATCAGTGCGTGGGCAAACACCATGTACAGCATACCGCCCAGACCAAACAGCGCGACGATGGCGCCAGCTGCCGTCAAAGACAAGCCGAGCCTGTGATGCAGGTGCGAGGCCCAAATGGCCAGCACGCCAAAGCTGACCGCGCCCTCAACCGTGGCCATGACCAGAACGACGCGCGACCACGGGCCGGTGATGATAAGGAAGGCCTGCTTGACGAAGTTGGCGCGTTCTGCGGGCGGTGCGGCTTGATGATGTGAGGCAGCAGGCGCATCAACCGAAGCCGCACGCTGGCGGCGCAGATCGGTCAGCAAAAACGTCCCAACGACGGTAAACAGCAGCGCCATGAATACAAAGCACCAGCGCCAGCCAAAGGCGTCGGTCAGCACACCGCCCAGCAGCTGGCCTGCCACCAGGCCAAGCGTGCTGCCCAAGCCGGTGCGGGTAAGCATCTCCTGCAGGCGGTGGGTGGGCACCGAGTCGCCGACCCAGGCCATGGCAAGCGGTATCAAACCCGCTCCGCCGAGCGCCATTAAAAACCGCGCCACCAGCAGCATGTCGAGGCTGTCTGAAAACACTGCGACCAGGCTGCCAACGCTGCATCCAAAGGCACCGAAAGTGATGATGCGGTATTTGCCCAGCCGATCACCCAATGGGCCGTAGATCAGCTGCGCAATACCGTAGGTGATGGCAAACACCGACACCACCTGCGCCGCCTGCCCCAGGCTGACGCTGAACACCCGCGCCAGCTCTGGCAGCATGGCGTCGCAAATACGCTGGGCGCACATGCTGGAAAACGTCGCAAACGACAGCAGCAGGATGGAGCGGCGTGTGCTGGCGGAAACAGTGTCGGAGGTGGGGGTGGTCACTGGCTGTCAGGCGTTCGGGTTCGGTGTTGGGGTCATGGATTGCGGAGCGGGTCCGCAACGACAGACAACAGGCAAACTAAATCGCCTTGCCCAAACGCGCAACGCCTTCTTTAATTTTCTCAACATCAGCCGTCGCAAAACTCAGCCTGAAAGTCGACACATCAGGGTTAGCCGCAAAAAAAGGCGCACCGGGCACAAAGGCGACGCCCTGCTCGATCGCGCGTTTGGCAAACACGCCGGCGTCACTGACCTTGCCGCCATTGCCTGTGAGTCGGGCCCAAAAGAACAGGCCGCCCTGCGGCTGTGTGAACTCGACGGCATCGCCCAGCTCGCGCGTCAATGCTTCGCCCATGGCGCGGGCGCGTTCGGCGTAGACCTTGCGCACGTTGGCGAGTGTGGCGGGCATGCGGCCAGCCTTCAGGTATTGCGTGGCCGTGGCCTGGGCGAAGGTGCTGGTGTGGGCGTCGCTAAACTGCTTGCACATGACGGCATTGGCCAGCAACTCGGGCTGAGCCACCATCCAGCCGACACGCAGGCCGGGCGACAGCACTTTTGACAAGGATCCGCAATGCGCCAGCAAGTCACGGCTGCCGGGTACGGTGCTGCTCAGGGCAAGCAGTGAGGGCGGCGGTGCGTCGCCAAAATAAAGGTCACCGTAAGGGTCGTCCTCAACCATCAGCGTGCTGTATTTGACAGCCAGCTCCAGCACTTTTTTGCGGCGCTCCAGCGTCAGCAGCGCGCCGCTGGGGTTGCCGAATGTGGGGATCAAATACACAAACTTGGGTTGGTGCTCGGCGATCAGCTTTTCAAGCTCGTCTGTCTTGACGCCGTGGCCATCGACCGGTGCGCTGATGAGTTCTGCGCCGTACAGGCGAAAGCACTGGATGGTGGCCAGGAATGTCGGGCCTTCGACAATGACCTTGTCGCCCGGCGAGATCATGGTCTTGCCGAGCAGGTCAAGCGCCTGCTGGCTGCCGGTGGTCACGATCAGTTCATTGGCCGCAACGGTGGCGCCCTTGCTGGCCATGAATGCGCCGAGCTGCTCGCGCAACGGCTGGAAGCCTTCAGTCGCGCCGTACTGCAGCGCGGCGCCGGCATCGTCACCCAGAGCCTTTGCCGAGGCTTCGCGAATGCCTTCAACATCAAACATGGCTGGGTCCGGAAAGCCGCCAGCAAAGCTGATGATGCCGGGCTTGCCCAGCAGTTTGAAGAGTTCACGGATGGCAGAGGTTTCAACGCTCTTGAGGCGGTTGGCAAATTGCAGTGGCATGGATGAGGTCTCGAATGCTTTTTGGAGGGGAGCGCTTATTGTCGCCAATTAGCAGCGGCCTTGTTTCCCTGGGCGAGGCCGGTGAGGCGCGGGTCGGGTTCGCGGACGGATACCGGCCTTCGCCAGTATGACAGCGCGCAATGGCATTGTCGTTAGCCTCTTTACGGCAGCATGAAGCTGATGGAAACTCTCACACCGTAATGTTTTGAAAGAACACCCATGGATCTGCAAATCAAAACCTTCCCGCCCGTGCGCCTGGCCTACATGCGCCACACTGGCCCCTATGGCAGCCCAAACATCCCGATGGAGTGGAAGCGCTTTGGCGACTGGTGCGAGGAGCAGGGACTGATGTCGCCGCGCCGCAAAATGTATGGCATCAGCTTGGACAGCCCGATGGTGACGCCGCCGCACGAGTGCCGCTATGACATCGCCATCGAAGTGGACGACAGCTTCAAGGTGACCGACGCCGCGACCTCGGGCGTGGCGCTGCAGCAGTTCAAGGGCGGCAGCTACGCATGCGTTCCTTTCAACGGCACCGCCGCACAGATCGGCCTGGCCTGGGTGACGATGTTTGGCCATACCCTGCCGCAGAGCGGTCTTGAGCGCACGGATGGCCCGTCAATAAAGGTCTACCTGGAGGACTTCAAGCTGGACCCTAACACCTTCGCCTTCAGCTGCCTGCTGTGTGTGCCGGTCAAGAAGTAGCCCGCGCGCGGTCGGCCGAGGCAGCCGTCGTCACTGCCTCGCGCCATACACTTGGGGGATGAAAACCACCGACATTGCCCTGTTTTTTGAGACGCTAAAAGCCGCCAACCCGATGCCGGTGACCGAGCTTGAATACACCAGCGTATTTGAGCTTTTGACAGCCGTGCTGCTGTCAGCCCAGGCCACCGATGTGGGCGTCAACAAGGCTACGCGCAAGCTCTACCCGGTCGCCAACACGCCGCAGGCGATTCTTGACCTCGGCCTGGACGGGCTCAAGAACTACATCAAGACCATAGGCCTGTTCCACAGCAAGGCAAAGCACCTGATGCTGACCTGCCAGATGTTGGTGGAGTTGCATGATGGCCAGGTGCCGCGCACCCGTGAGGCGCTTGAAGCCCTGCCCGGCGTGGGCCGCAAGACGGCAAACGTGGTGCTCAACTCGGCCTTTGGCGAGGCGACGATGGCGGTGGACACGCATATCTTTCGTGTCAGCAACCGCACTGGCCTGGCACCGGGCAAGAACCCGCTGGAAGTTGAGCTCAAACTGCTTAAGCGGATCCCGCCTGACTACCTGGTGGACGCGCATCACTGGCTGATATTGCACGGCCGCTATGTGTGTGTGGCGCGCACACCTCGCTGCTGGGAATGTGCGGTGGCACCGTATTGCGACTACGAACCCAAGACGCCGATGCCGGGGTGAATGGGTTCGGATTCGGGGATGGACCCCGGATCGAGTCCCGGATGACAGGAGACTGTCATTGCGCACTCCCCGCCTGTCATTGCGAACCTGATCCGCAATCCATCATAGGCGCTCACTTCACCA
>JANYFF010000319.1 GCA_025362825.1 Polaromonas sp.
CAGTTCTCGGTAGCCACGAACGGCCGCCACCAGCGCGCCCGGCATGACCGTGCATAAGTTGCCCTCTATCACCGACAACGCCAGGGCGAGGATGGAGTTGGTTTCTATTACAGGGCGGCTGGTCACGCCGGCAGCCTTGAATGCATTTTCGACAATGGTGCGGTTGTGCATTTCGCGGGTCAGCATGCACAGCGGATGGGCTGCCGCTTCGGCCCAGGTCGTAGACGGCCCAATCTTTAGTTCAGTACTAACGTGGGTCGCGCGGCGCACCAGAAAATAGTGTTCTGTGTATTGCGGAATTTGCAGCAGCGGGGGGCCGTTGACACGCAGCCGGTCGGTGTAGCCCAGTCCAATGTCCAAGCTCAGGCTTTCCAGTCCTGTTTCGAGTTCGTTGGAACTCATTGAGCGCACCGTAGACGTGATGCCAGGGTGGCGCGCCTGCAGCTGGGCGCCAAAGCGCGCAGCGATGGGCACGGCTGTGGGCACCGCGCCTATTGTGAGCTCCCCCTGCGGCTTGCCTATGCCGCTGTCGAGCTCTTGCTGCAGTGACTCGCGCTCGTGCAGCATCCGCTGGGCACTGGCCAGTACACGCATACCTTCGGGTGTAAAACCCTCGAAATTGCGGCCCCGTCGCACAATGACTGTTCCAAATTCAGTCTCCAGCGCCCGCAAGGCGTTGGACAGGGCCGGCTGGGTGATGTGGCACGCCTGCGCCGCACGCCCAAAATGCCTGTGCTCGTGGAGGGCCACAAGGTATCTGAGAGAGCTAAGCAGATTCATACGGCAGGGACTGACCCGGTTTTGCAACGGCCTGGCAAATGGCGTTGCGCGATTTAAAAGAATCTGCCAGCGGCTGTTTTTTTAACCATTTTCTCGCCGGCCCGAATGCTGTGTCTCCGCTTTCTCTGCCATTGTCGCAGGGGCCCGAGGTTTTTTCCCTGCATGCTAAGCTCCGATTCCCTGATTTTTCAAATGGAGACAAAACAATGCCAGGCCTGCTGCCCAACGTAGACCCCGACGGGCTTCTGGAGTATTCCGTGGTCTATACCGACCGCGCGCTCAACCACATGTCCCAAAGCTTCCAGGGTGTCATGCGCGAAATTTCCGCGACGCTCAAAGAGGTCTACAACGCAAAATCCGCCATCGTCGTGCCCGGTAGCGGCACCTACGGCATGGAATCCGTTGCCCGTCAGTTCGGCACCGGCAAAAAATGCCTGGTCGTCCGCAATGGCTGGTTCAGTTACCGCTGGACGCAAATCTTCGACATGGGCTCCATCCCCAGCGAGTCCATCGTCCTCAAGGCACGCCGCCAGGGCGATGCGCACCAGTCGCCTTTTGCGCCCTGCCCGATTGAAGAAGTCGTCCAGGCTATCCTGACCCAGAAGCCGGACGTCGTGTTCGCCCCGCACGTTGAAACCTCCGCTGGCATTATTTTGCCGCCGGATTACTTGCGCGCTGTCGGTGAAGCGGTGCACCAGGTAGGGGGCTTATTTGTGCTCGATTGCATTGCCTCGGGCACCATCTGGGTCGACATGCAGGCCTGCGGCATTGATGTGCTGATCACCGCCCCGCAAAAAGGCTGGAGCAGTTCACCCTGCGCCGCACTTGTGATGTTGAGCGAGCTCGCACGCCAGCGCATCGACAGCACCACCAGCACCAGCTACGCCTGCGATTTGCGCAAATGGCTGCAGGTCATGGAAGCCTACGAAAGCGGCACCCACATGTACCACACCACCTTACCGACCGACGCCTTGACACGGCTGTGCGTGACCATGCAGGAATCCCGCGCTTACGGTTATGCGAAGCTGCATGCAGAACAACAGGCGCTGGGCGACAAGGTTCGCACACTGTTTGAAAGCCGCGGCCTGCGCAGTGTCGCGGCCGAAGGGTTCAAGGCGCCTGGCGTTGTCGTCAGCTATACCGATGACGTCGGTGTGCACTCAAGCGCAAAGTTTATGGCACTGGGGCTGCAAACCGCCTCAGGCGTACCGCTGCAATGTGACGAACCGGCCGATTTCCGTACCTTCCGTGTGGGTCTGTTTGGGCTCGACAAACTGCACAACCCCGACCGCACGGTTGAGCATCTGGCGCAGGCGCTCGACAAGGTCCTGTAACGCAAACGGGGCTGCCAGAACGGCACGCCCCAGTCCTTGCGTCAGGCGTGTCAGGTGTTCTTGCTGATGGTGATCGTCGGGAATTTGGACGAAAAGTCCTTGCTTCTCGCGGCAATCGACACCGCCACCTGGCGCGCCACCGCCTTGTAGATGGCGGCAACATCGCCATCAGGGTCGGCCACCACCGTCGGCATACCGCTGTCAGCCTGTAGGCGAATCTGCATGTCAAGCGGCAAGGCGCCGAGGTAGTCCATCTTGTACTCAGCAGCCATTTTCCGGCCGCCATCTTCACCGAAGATATGTTCGGTGTGCCCGCAGTTTGAGCAGACATGCACCGCCATGTTCTCAACGATGCCCAATATCGGCACGCCGACTTTCTCAAACATCTTGATGCCTTTTTTGGCATCCAGCAAGGCAATGTCTTGTGGCGTGGTCACGATGATGGCGCCAGTCATCGGCACGCGCTGGCTTAGCGTCAGCTGGATGTCACCGGTACCGGGCGGCATGTCGACAATCAGGTAGTCCAGGTCTCGCCAGTTGGTCTGGCGCAGCAGTTGCTCCAGCGCCTGCGTGGCCATCGGGCCGCGCCAGATCATGGCCTCGTCCTGCGCAACCAGAAAACCAATCGACATGACCTGTATGCCGTAGTTCTCCATGGGCTCCATATTTTTTCCGTCCACACTTTCGGGCCGGCCTTCAATGCCCATCATCATGGGCTGGCTTGGGCCGTAAATATCGGCATCAAGCAGGCCCACACTGGCGCCTTCAGCCGCCAGAGCCAGTGCCAGGTTGACGGCGGTGGTGCTTTTGCCGACCCCGCCCTTGCCCGACGCAACGGCAACGATGTTTTTGACGTTGGGCAGCAACTGCACGCCGCGCTGTACGCTGTGACTGGCAACCTTGATCGTGATGTTGACGGAGACATTGTCAACACCGGGTACGGTTTTGGCAGCGGCTATAAGGCTTTTGCGAAATGCAGGGAACTGGCTTTTTGCAGGGTAGCCAAGCTCAACGTCAAATGCGACGTCGCCGCCGCTGATCTGCAGGTTCTTGAGCGCTTTGGTGGTGACAAAGTCTTTACCGGTATTCGGGTCGATGGCGGTGGCAAGCGCCTGGAGCAGTTGGTCTTGGGTGGGCATGCGGGGATTTCCTGTGAACACGTCCCAGTGTAGCCAGGGATGGTCTGCACAAGCCCGTGCGGCTTATGCAAACCATCCCGGGCAACTAAAATACCCGATTGTCTCCAGAAAAAGTACACCTGATGTCCCGCAAACTCTTCGTCACCACCGCCCTGCCTTACGCCAACGGGAAATTCCACATTGGCCACATCATGGAATACATCCAGGCCGATATCTGGGTGCGCTTTCAACGCATGCAGGGCAACGACGTGAACTTTGTCGGCGCCGACGACGCCCATGGCGCGCCCATCATGATTGCGGCTGAAAAAGCCGGCGTGACACCGCAACAGTTCGTAGCTGATATCGCCGCGGGTCGCCAGGAGTATCTGGACGGTTTTCACATCAAATTTGACAACTGGAGTTCTACCGACTCACCGGAAAATCACGAACTGGCCCGGCAGATTTACCGTGACCTGCGTGACAACCCGGAGGGCTCGCTGATTGAAACCAAAACCATCGAACAGTTCTTCGACCCTGAAAAGAACATGTTCCTGCCTGACCGCTACATCAAGGGCACTTGCCCCAAATGCGGCACAAAAGACCAGTATGGTGACAACTGCGAAAATTGCGGCGCGGTGTACGCACCTACAGACTTGATCAACCCGTACTCAGCCCTGTCGGGCGCCACGCCTGTGCTCAAAAACTCGGAGCATTTTTTCTTCAAGCTGTCTGACCAGCGCTGTGTCGATTTTCTGGAAAGCTGGACACAGGACGGCAAGCTGCAACCCGAAGTCGCCAACAAGGTCAAGGAGTGGTTCAGCATCCGCACCAACCCCGATGGCAGCAAAAGCGAAGGCCTGGGCGACTGGGACATCAGCCGTGACGCGCCTTACTTCGGCATTGAGATTCCCGATGCGCCAGGCAAGTACTTTTATGTCTGGCTGGACGCACCTGTCGGATACCTGGCGTCGCTGAAAAACCTGCTTGAAAAGAGGGGCGGAAATTTTGAAGCCTACATGGCTCAAGATGGCTTGGAGCAGCACCACTTCATTGGCAAAGACATCGTGACTTTCCACACCTTGTTCTGGCCTGCGATGCTCAAGTTCAGCGGACGCAAGACACCGGACAAGATTCACGTTCACGGATTTCTCACCGTAAACAACGGCGAAAAGATGAGCAAGAGCCGCGGCACCGGTCTGGACCCGCTCAAATACCTGAGCCTGGGCATGAACCCGGAGTGGCTACGCTATTACCTGGCCGCGAAGTTGAATGCGAAGAATGAAGACATTGACTTCAATGCTGATGACTTTATGGCCCGGGTGAATTCGGATTTGATTGGCAAGTATGTGAATATTGCGAGTCGCGCGGCGGGATTTTTGACCAAGCACTTCGACGGTAAGGTTCTGCCAACCGATTCGAATCGCATTAATCCAACTGGCGCATCAACATTCGTTGCTTTCGGGTCCAGCACAGAGATTTGGGACTTATACGAACAACGAGATTATTCACGTGTTACCCGCGAGATTATGAGAGTTGCTGATTTTTGGAATCAAAGATTCGACGATGCCAAACCGTGGCTGTTAGCGAAAGACCCGCTCAAACGACAAGCGCTCCACGAAATTTGCTCCGATACCATTCGCGCATTTTCAGTATTGACGCACTACCTCGCGCCTATACTGCCGTCGCTTGCAGATCAAGCGGCAGCCTTCTTAGGTTTTTCTGAACCACTATCCAAAAACACGTTTCAGGCAGAAATCACCCAAATAGTTGATTACAAACACCTGATGCAACGCGTAACCCCAGAGCAACTAGAAGCACTCTTTGAGCCTCCAGCCCCCGAATCAACTGCACAGTCAGCTATCGAATCCATAGCAGTTATCCCCGGCGGTGAAGCCATCGCCCCTGCCATCACCATCGACGACTTCACCAAAATCGACCTGCGCATTGCCAAAATCGTTAACTGCGAAGCGGTGGAAGGCTCGACCAAACTGCTGCGCCTGACGCTGGACGTGGGCGAAGGCCGGATGCGCAATGTGTTTAGCGGTATTGCCAGCGCCTACAAACCCGAAGACCTGATTGGCAAGCACACGGTGATGGTGGCCAACCTGGCGCCGCGCAAGATGAAGTTTGGCATCAGCGAAGGCATGGTGCTGGCCGCCAGCCATGCTGATGAGAAGTCGACACCGGGCATTTATGTACTCGAACCCGTAGCCGGCGCCTTGCCGGGCATGCGCGTTCACTAGAACTGCCATGGAAAAGGCTCCTAGCCAGTACCCACGGATAAATGCTGAAAAACCATCAGTACAAAGCTCACCATACATTTCCATGTTTTCCACCCGAAACACCGCATGGCTTGGTCGTCCAGCTGGTGCTGGCCAGCCTACACGCGCAAGCCAAGCCGTCATGAAGCGTTCGGGCTTCCTTAAGAAAACTGAAATGCCTGAATTGCTATATAAAACATAGCAATATATGACCTGAAACCGAGGGCTACGGGCACATTTCGTGCCTAAAACGGTTTTTCAGGCGATTTCCGATGCCCTGCGTACTGCCGGATTTCGCACTTCCAGGCCGCCGCCCCTTGCGGCAAACCAGCGACCACCCGTCCCCGGTAAAATCAGTCGATTCACCGTTTTCCTCCATTACAGGCAGTCCAGCCCTATGTCCATATTTCGCCGCCCCGACTACACCTCTGAAGCCACGCAGTTTATTGACCAGCTCAAGGCCGACAAACCCACACTGGAGGCGGAGCAACGCGCAGGTCGAGCCCTGCTGTGGGACAAAAACCTCAACCGTGCCGACCAGGCCGATTACCTGGACGCCCGCGTGCCGCAACAAGCCTATGTTTACGGCACCAGCCCGAAAATAAGCGGCGAATAAGCCTGCAACCCCGGTATATGGGCATATACCGCTATATTTTTTGTAGCACGACGCTAAAAACACCCTGATTCCTGCCCAGCTTTCATGCCCTCCGTCCCAGACGCCCTCAAACACAGCCTGCCGCCTGCAGTCGTGAGCCCCGACATGCCGGTGGTGATCGACCAGGTGGCACTGGCGCGCCTGTATGGCGAGCCGCTGTTTGCGATGCCGCACGACCTGTACATTCCGCCGGATGCGCTGCAGGTGTTTCTGGAGGCGTTTGAAGGCCCGCTCGACTTGCTGCTCTACCTGATCCGAAAGCAGAACTTCAACATCCTGGACATACCGATGGCCGCCGTGACGCGGCAGTACCTGGTGTATGTCGACGAAATCCGTGCGACCAATCTGGAGCTGGCGGCTGAATATCTGCTGATGGCGGCCATGCTGATCGAGATCAAGTCGCGCATGCTGCTGCCGCCCAAGCGCGTGGCCGAGGGGCAGGAAGCCGAAGACCCGCGCGCCGAACTGGTTCGCAGGCTACTCGAATACGAGCAGATCAAGCTGGCCGCGCACCACCTCAACGAGTTGCCGCAGTTTGGCCGCGATTTTTTGCGTGCGCAGGTCTATGTTGAACAATCGCTGCAGCCGCGCTTTCCGGATGTCCACGTGGTCGACCTGCAGGATGCCTGGCGAGACATCGTCAAGCGTGCCAGGCTGATTCAGCACCACGTCATTAGTCGTGAGGAGCTTTCGGTGCGCGAGCACATGAGCATCGTGCTGCGCAAGCTGCAGGGCCGCAAGTTTCTTGAGTTTGAAGACTTGTTTGATGCAGCGCGCGGCATGCCGGTACTGGTCGTCACTTTTATTGCCCTGCTTGAGTTGTCAAAAGAGGGCCTGCTCGACGTAACGCAGGCCGAAGCCTTTGCGCCCATCTACGTGCGACTCGCCTACACACCTGCCTAGACATTGCCCCCACGCTTTTCACTTCGTGTAATACGCTGCCCCCCGAGGGGGCCGCTGCGCCTGCGGTCTGGCGAAGCCAGTCCCGCGGCCCCTGTTTGCTTGAAGAGCCTCCTCAACTGTGAGTGACTTATCCATGACATCCGACAGCCTGGGTTCACAAAATTTCGATGTTCTGATTGTCGGCAGCGGCCTGGCCGGGCTGACGGCGGCCTTGCTGCTGGCGCCCACCCACCGTGTGGCGATTGTGACCAAGCGCGCGATGAACGATGGCTCCAGTGGCTGGGCGCAGGGCGGCATTGCTGCGGTGATGGCAGAGGGCGACAGTTTCGAGTCTCATGTGGATGACACGTTGGTGGCCGGTGCCGGCCTGTCTGACCTGGCAGCTACGCGTTTCGTGATTGAACACGCGCCGCAAACCATTGCCTGGCTGCAAGCGCAAGGCGTGCCGTTTTCATTGGAGGACGGCCAGCTTCACCTGACGCGTGAAGGCGGCCACAGCGCACGCCGCATCGTGCATGCGCTGGATGCCACTGGCGCAGCCGTGCAGCGCACGCTGATTGAGCATGTGCGCCACACAGCCAACATCACCCTGTTTGAAAACCACACCCTGGTGGACCTGATCACCCGGGACGGGCGCTGCGTCGGCCTGTATGCCCTGGACGAAGCCACCGACGAGGTGCTGACGTTTGGCGCTGCCCACACGATTTTGGCCACAGGCGGTGCGGGCAAGGTCTACCTGTACACCACCAACCCCGACACTGCCACCGGCGACGGCATTGCAGCGGCCTGGCGCGCAGGTTGCCGGGTGTCGAACATGGAGTTCATCCAGTTTCACCCCACCTGCCTTTACCACCCGCATGCCAAGTCGTTTTTGATTTCTGAAGCCGTACGTGGTGAAGGCGGCAAGCTTATCCTGCCCGAATCGGCGGGAGGGACACGCTTTATGCCCCAGCACGACGCACGCGAAGAGCTGGCACCGCGCGACGTGGTGGCTCGCGCCATAGATTTCGAGATGAAAAAGCATGGCCTGGATTGCGTGTACCTCGACATCTCGCACCAGCCCCTGGCCTTTATCCTGGAGCATTTCCCCAATATTTACGCGCGCTGCCTTGAGCTGGGCATAGACATCTCGAAGCAGCCAATCCCCGTGGTTCCCGCCGCGCACTACACCTGCGGCGGCGTACTGACCGACCTGGATGGACGTACCGACGTGCAAGGCCTGTACGCCATTGGCGAGACCGCCTGCACCGGCCT
>JANYFF010000360.1 GCA_025362825.1 Polaromonas sp.
GGGCCGTGTACTGGTCAACCGTAAACACCTGCTCCAGCAGCGCAGAAAGTTGCGCCTCGCCAAAGATGCCACGCGTTTTCACATTGGTCAGCAGGTGCTTCAAGTCACCCACGCCCTGCGCCAGGGTCTGCATTTCGCCCAATCCTTTATGCACCTGCTCCAAGCGATCGGCTACCTGCTTGAAGCTTTCGCCCAGGCGGGTCTCGAGGGTGTTCTGGAGCTTTTCATCAACCGTGCGGCGCATTTCATCAAGCTTGGCTGAATTGGTCTGCTGCAGCTGCGCGAGCTGTTGCTCCAGGGTTTCGCGCACTTCGACCATGCGCCTGGCGTTGGACTCGCTGACCGACTGAAGCTGTGTGGTCAGCGTATCTGACAGTGTCTTTTGCAGCAGGGTCAGCTGCTGCGTGACCTGCTGGCCAAAGGCATCAATCTGCGTGTTCTGCGTGCGTATGGCCTCAGCGCTTTGCTGCACCAGCGATTGCTGGAACAGCGCAAACGTCGTCGCCAGCTCCTGCCGGCTGGATCGCGCGCTGTCGCTGATCTCACGGCGCAGCGCATGCTCAAGCTTGTCGTGGCCGGCGGTCATGGCGGCCAGCAATTCGGTTGCGGCCTTGTCGTTCTCGACCGGCTTACGCAGCAGCAACCACACCAGCAGCAACAGGTTACCGACCAGCAGCGCCATCACCAACCAGGACTGTAAAGGACTCATCTGCTATTTATTTCGCAGCAACATCCGACGCATTCAGTGGGGTAAGTGGCTTTTTACCGCTGAAAAATGCAATCAAGTTGTCGGCCGCAAGGTTGGCCATGGCCTGCCGCGTCGGGATGGTGGCGCTGGCTATGTGCGGTGTCAGCACCACATTCGGTACCGTCAGCAGGTCGGGGTGCACTTGGGGCTCGCCTTCAAACACATCAAGCCCAGCCGCCGCAATGCGTTTGTCACGCAATGCCGCAGCCAGCGCCACGTCGTCCACAATGCCGCCGCGGGCGATGTTGACGAGCGTGGCCGTCGGCTTCATCATCGCCAGCTCTGCAGCCCCAATCGTGTGGTGCGATGCCGGCGAATATGGCAGCACCAGCACGACATGGTCGGCCGTCCTTAGAAGCTCTTCCTTGCTGACGTAACTGGCCTTGAGTTCGGCCTCAATCGAAGCCTCCAGACGCGAACGGTTGTGGTAAATCACTTTCATGCCGAAACCGAGGGCCCCGCGGCGGGCGATGCCCTGACCAATGCGGCCCATGCCCAGCACGCCGAGCGTGGAGCCGTGGATGTCGGAGCCGGCAAACATGTCAAAGCTCCACTTGGTCCATTTGCCGGCACGCAGGTAATGCTCGCTTTCAGTCACACGGCGCGCCGTCGCCATCAGCAGCGCAAAACCGAAGTCGGCGGTGGTTTCTGTCAGCACGTCGGGGGCGTTGGTCGCCAGCACGCCGGCTGCGCTCATGGCCGCAATGTCGAAGTTGTTGTAGCCCACTGCCATGTTGGCGCATATCTTCAGGTCAGGGCATGCCGCCAGCACCTCAGCGTCGATGCGGTCACCGCCAGTGGTGAAAGCGCCCTGCTTGCCTCGTAGTTTGCTTGTGAGCTGTGCCTTGCTCCAGGTTTCGTCGGCCTGATTGGACTCGACGTCAAAGTGTTCTTCGAGTTTTGCAATTACTTCAGGAAAGATGGCGCGGGCAACGAGAATTTTTGGTTTTGTCATGGTTTAACAGTAAAAAAGGCCTGCAGCCGCCGGAAAGCGGGCATTGACCGCTATAAAATCAATAGCAAGACATCCTGGCTGGTAAAACCATCAAGCTTGGGCGATCTCAAAAACCTGCCGCAAGTAGGCCAGGTATTTTTCGTCGTCGCACATGTTTTTGGATGGTGTGTCTGACAGCTTGGCAACCGGCTGTCCATTGCAGCGGATCATCTTGATCACTATTTGCAGCGGCTCGTAGCCCAGGTCATTGGTCAGGTTGGTGCCTATGCCGAAGGCCAGCTGACAACGCCCCTTGAACTGGCGGTACAGCTCTATGGTACGTGGCACGGTCAGGCCGTCACTGAAGATCAGCGTCTTGGTTTTCGGGTCCACACGGTTTTTGACGTAGTGGGCCAGCATGCGCTCACCCCACTGGAAGGGGTCGCCACTGTCGTGCCGGGCGCCGTCAAAGAGCTTGCAGAAATACATGTCGAAGTCGCGCAAAAAGGCGCTCATGCCATAGACGTCGGACAGGGCAATGCCCAGGTCGCCGCGGTATTCCTTCGCCCACGATTCAAAACCGAACACCTGGCTGTCACGCAGACGCGGCCCCAGCGCCTGGCAGGCCTGTAGGTATTCGTGCGCCATGGTGCCGAGCGGCGTCATACCGAGCTTCATGGCAAACAGCACATTGCTGGTACCCGCAAACTGGCCCTGGACGCTTGCGTCCTTTCCGGCTTTCTGGCCAGTGCCCAGACGACTACTCAGGGTGCGCAGCACTTCTTCATGCCAGGCCTTACCAAAGCGGCGGCGGGTACCGTAGTCCGCGATCTTCAGCGCCGCCAGCCCGTCAGCCTGCAGCTCGCCGATTTTGGTGTCCAGCCGCTTGCGGCCTTCCGCCAGGTTGGGAAGCTTTTGCGTGTTGCGGAAATAGACCTCATTGATGATGGCCAGAACCGGGATTTCAAACAGGATGGTGTGCAGCCAGGGGCCCTTGATCGAAACATCAAGTTCACCCGACGGCAGCGCTGTGACGCTGACGTACTTTTCATTGAGTTTGAAGATGCCAAGAAAATCAATGAAATCGCTCTTGATGAAGCGCATGTCCTTGAGGTAGGCCAACTCGGCGTCCTGAAAGCGCAGGTTGCAAAGGCCGCGAATTTCCTCGCGGATCTCGGTCACATACGGCGCCAGCGCGCCCATGCCTGGAGCCTTCGCGTTGCGGCACTGGAAACGGTATTCCACCTCGGCACCCGGGAACTGATGCAACACCACCTGCATCATGGTGAATTTGTATAAATCAGTATCAAGCAGGCTGGTAATGATCATGGGCACTTCATAAATCCATTTTTCGGGCGAATTGCTGCGTTGTGATGTGCTCGCAATCCTTATGCACGCAAGTACATTCCGGTTGCTGCGCGCCATGCGGCTCGCACTTCATCCCGAAATTCTTGATTTCTGGAAGTGCCCATCTCGCGCGCAGGCAAGACTTAACCTAAAAAGTCCACTTCAAACAGCAGCGTTGCATTCGGTGGGATCACACCGCCTGCGCCGCGTGCGCCATAGCCAAGTTCTGCCGGGATGATGAGGCGGCGCGTGCCGCCAACCGACATACCCTGCACACCTTCGTCCCAGCCCTTGATGACCTGGCCGGCGCCCAGCGAAAACGCAAACGGCTGGCCGCGGTCTTTGCTCGAATCGAATTTGGCGCCCTGGACGCCGTCGTTGTAGAGCCAGCCGGTGTAATGCACCTTGACGTTCTGGCCGGCCTTGGCGATGGCGCCAGTACCCAAAACGGTGTCTTCATACTGCAGGCCAGATGGTGTGGTGGTGGTCATGTTCTGTGTCTTTCAAAAAAGGGTTGGCGATTTTTTACGAATCACTGACTTTACCCGCAACCAGCCGCACCAGCCGGTCGGCGCTGGCGGCCAGCAACTGGTTTTGCTCTGCCACCAGCATCGGCATGCCGTCTGCCTTCAAAGCCAGCAGCGCATCGCGGATCGCCTCGACCAGCACCGGCGCAATACCTTCACAGGGTTCGTCCAGTAGCAACAGGCGCGGCGCAGTCATCAGGGTGCGGGCGATAGCCAGCATTTGCTGCTCGCCGCCGCTCATGTGGGCTGCAGGCCGCTTCAGCATGGTCTTGAGCACCGGGAACAAATCCAGCACCTGGGCCTCCCGTGCCGCAGCATGGCGTCCGGCAGCTATATGCAGGTTTTCAAGCACGCTCAGTCCGGTAAAAAGCCGCCTGTCTTCGGCAACATAACCAAGACCGGCGCGGGCGCGGCGATGGGTGTCCCAGGTCTGGATCTCGCTGCGGCCAGTGATGGCGTCATAGTCAATGCTTCCGCGCGTGCTGACTTCCAGCCCCATGATGGACTTGAGCAAGGTGGACTTGCCGGCGCCGTTCAGGCCCTGCAGCACCACAAACTCCCCCGAATCCACCCGCAACGACACATCAAACAGCGCCTGCGCCTGGCCGTAAAAGGCATCGAGGCCGCGCACCTCAAGCATGGCCGGCCCCTTTGCCCAGGTAGCGCGCCCGCACAGTGCTGTCGGCAGACACCTGGGCAAACGAGCCCTGCGCCGCGATGCGACCCTCAATCAGCACCAGCACGCGGTCGGCAACAGATACCACGGCATCCATATTGTGTTCGGTGTACAACACCGCCATGCCACGCTGAGCCAGCGACTTGACGAGTTGCATCAGCTGAGTGCGTTCATTCTCTGCGAGGCCAGCGGCCGGCTCGTCAAGCAGCAGCAGGCGCGGCTTTGCCGCCAGGGCGATAGCAAGCTCGAGCCGCTTTTTGGCCCCGTACGGCAGGCTCAGCACCTCGTGCTTTGCAACTGACTGCAGGCCGGTTTGCGCCAGCAGGGCCAGCGAGGCCTCACGCGCC
>JANYFF010000062.1 GCA_025362825.1 Polaromonas sp.
ACTTTTTGATGGACGCGACGGTTGGTTTCATCAACATCAACCAGAACAAGATCATCAAGATTTTCTCGGTGGCCAGCGTTGCGCTGCTGCCGCCCACCCTGATTGCCAGCGTCTATGGCATGAACTTCAAGGGCTTTTTTCCGGAACTGGAATGGGCCTATGGATATCCGTATGCCATCGTGCTGATGGCAGCAAGCGCCGTGGTGCCGATGTGGTACTTCAGGAAGCGCGGCTGGCTGAAATAGTAGTGAAAGGCGGCTGGAGTCCCCGAAATTTGCGCGTCTTTTGCTATTTAATTGATAGCAATCGAAGAAGCTCTTCAATGATGGCACGCGCATAGCGGCTGGCGACCCGCTCAACAAAGGCCGGGAAATCAACATGCGCGCTGTCGTCGGCGCGGTCTGAAATGGTGCGGACGGCGGCAAACGGCACACCGTAGTCGTGACACACCTGCGCCACGGCGGCGCCTTCCATTTCGATGGCCAGCACGTCGTGACCCGAGCCGCTCAACGCAAGCCGCAACGCAGCAGACTCGCTGCTGCCCGACACAAAGCGGTCGCCAGTGGCCACCAGACCCTGGTGAACTTTGGCGCGGGGATAAGGGTTACCGGCGCGCAGCGCAGCCAGCGCGCTGCCAGCGGCACTGAAAAGCAACGCAGTCAGCTGCGGGTTATTGGCAAACCGGGTCTGGCCGTACAGTGGTACTTCGTAACGTGCAAAGAGCGGTGAGGCATCCAGGTCATGCTGCATGAAGTCGCTTGCCACGACCACGTCGCCGGTTTGCACGCCCTCGCCCAGCCCGCCAGCCACACCGGTAAACACGATGCGTCCCACGTCAAACTTCTCAATAAGGGCAGTTGTCGTCGTGGCTGCAGCGACCTTGCCGATCTTCGACAGCGCCAGCACCACCGGCTGACCGTGCAACTGGCCCTGCCAGAAATCGCGCCCGGCATGCACGCACTTTGCCGGCGACTGGAGCAGGTCGATCAAGCCGTGTTGCTCCTGGGCAAGGGCGCTGAGGATAGCGATGGGTGTTGATGACATGGAGGAGATTTTTGCCCGGAATGCGGCCGGTTAAAACCAGTGATGCATAAAAAAGGGCAACCTCAGTCGCCCTTTGGATATCAGGATTGCCTGCGACCTACTTTTTGTCGCGCAGCTCGCGGCGCAGGATTTTGCCGACCGGCGTTTTCGGCAGGTCGGTGCGGAACTCCACCACCTTGGGCTGTTTGTAGCCCGTGAGGTTTTCTTTGCAGAAAGCACGCACCTGGGCTTCAGTAAGATCCGGATTTTTCTTGACGATCACCAGCTTGACGGCCTCGCCTGATTTTTCGTCGGCCACGCCAACGCAGGCGCATTCCATCACGCCCTCCAGCTTGCCCACCACGTCTTCGATTTCGTTCGGGTACACATTAAAACCGCTGACCAAAATCATGTCTTTTTTGCGGTCAACAATCTTGAAGAACCCGTTGTTATCGAGCACGCCGATGTCGCCCGACTTGAAATAGCCGTCCGGCGTCATGACCTTGTCGGTTTCATCCGGGCGCTGCCAGTAACCCGCCATGACCTGCGGGCCCTTGATGGCGATCTCGCCGGGCTGGCCTTGCGGCACTTCGTTTCCATCATCGTCCAGCAGCTTGAACCAGGTGCCCGGAATCGGCACGCCGATGGTGCCGGTAAAGGCCTTGCTGTTGGTTGGATTGCAACTGGCCGAAGGCGAGGTCTCCGACAGGCCGTAGCCTTCGCAAATTGGGCAGCCGGTTTTTTCGAGCCACAGTTTGGCTACCGAACTGGTCACTGCCATGCCGCCGCCCAATGAGATTTTCAGCTGGGACCAGTCCACAGTGTTGAAATCAGGATGGTTGGCCAGCCCGTTGAACAGCGTGTTGACAGCCGGGAAGCTGTGGATCTTATGTTTGGAGAGTTCCTTGAGGACGGCGGGAATGTCACGCGGATTCGGGATCAGGATGTTCTTGCCGCCGGTACGCATCCCCAGCATCATGTTCACGGTAAAAGCAAAGATGTGGTACAGCGGCAGCGCGCAAACAGATACAGGCTGAACGTCCGCCGCCAGGCTGGCCATGGCCGGGCCATTCCAGGCTTCGGACTGCAGTACGTTGGCGATGACATTGCGATGCAGCAGCACGGCGCCCTTGGAGACACCTGTGGTGCCGCCGGTGTACTGCAACACCGCCACATCGTCGGGCTTGATGTCGGGGCGCTTCAGCGTGGCACGCGTACCCTGCGCCACCGCATCGTTGAAGCGAACGGCACCGGGCAGGTTGAAGGCGGGCACCATTTTCTTGACGCTGCGGACCACGTAGTTGACCAACGCGCCCTTGAGCAGGCCGAGCTGGTCGCCCATGGCGCACAGCACCACGTGCTTGACCGGCGTGCTGGCAATGCACTGCTCCAGCGTACCGGCGAAATTCTCGATGATGACGATGGCTTTGGCGCCGGAATCCTTGAGCTGGTGTTCCAACTCGCGCGGGGTGTAAAGCGGGTTGACATTGACGACCACGAAACCCGCGCGCAGTATGGCGGCAACTGCGACCGGGTACTGCGGCACATTGGGCATCATGATGGCGACGCGGTCACCCTTGGCCAGCCCGAGACTCTGGAGATAGGCACCAAAGGCAATCGACAGGCTGTCGGTTTGTCCGAAGGTGATGTCCTTGCCCATGAAGCTGTAGGCGACCTTTTCGCCGTTCTTCTTGAAGCTTTCCTCCATCAGCTCCACCAGTGAGTGGTACTGAGAGGCGTCTATGTCAGTAGGGACGCCCGGTGGGTAGGCTTTGAGCCAAGGACGGTCCAGGGTAGCTGCGTTCATGTTTGTCTTCTCCAATCCTGTGTTGACTGCCGCTGATTTTGACGGCTGCCCTTCTGCGGGGCTATTACGTTTTCCCTAGGAAAACCGGCCTGCCAGAAGGGTGAATTCTCTAATTCCGACGACGTCTGAGCAGAGACTCTTCGCAAACAGGGGCCGCGAAACCGGCTTCGCCGGGCCGCAGGCGCCGTCCCCTGCAAGGGAGATGGCGCTACACGAAGTGAGCGCCGGCAGGGGTGTGCAATTTACTCGATGGCCTTGCCCATGTCTTCAATGACTTTTTTCGCATCGCCAAACACCATCATGGTTTTGTCCATGTAGAAGAGTTCGTTGTCCAGGCCCGCATAGCCAGCAGCCATCGAGCGCTTGTTGACGATCACCGTCTTGGCCTTGTAGGCTTCAAGAATCGGCATGCCGTAAATCGCACTACCCTTGACGTGTGCAGCAGGGTTCACCACGTCGTTGGCGCCCAGGATGATGGCCACATCGGCCTGACCAAACTCGGCATTGATATCTTCCATTTCAAAGACCTGGTCATACGGTACTTCGGCCTCAGCCAGCAGCACATTCATGTGGCCCGGCATGCGGCCGGCGACCGGATGAATGGCGTACTTGACCTTCACGCCTCTGTCGGTGAGTTTCTGCGCCAGCTCCTTGACGGAGTGCTGAGCGCGAGCCACAGCCAAACCGTAGCCCGGAACGATGATGACGGTTTCGGCATTACCCAAAATGAACGCGGCGTCATCGGCCGAACCCGATTTGACGGGGCGTTGCTCTTTGGCACCGGCAACTGCAGTGCCAGCCTCGCCGCCAAAGCCGTCCAGAATCACGTTAAAGAACGAACGGTTCATCGCCTTGCACATGATGTACGACAGGATGGCGCCGGATGATCCGACCAGCGAACCCGCAATAATCAGCATGGCGTTGTTCAGCGAGAAGCCGATGCCGGCAGCAGCCCAGCCGGAATAGCTGTTGAGCATCGACACCACCACCGGCATATCGGCGCCGCCAATCGGGATGATGATCAGCACACCCATCACAAACGCCAGTGCCAGCATTGCAAAAAACGCTGTCCAGCTGCCGGTGAACATGAAGACCAGGCCCAGGGCCAGCATGACCAGGCCCAACACCAGGTTGATCATGTGCTGACCGGGGAAGGACACGGGAGCGCCCTGGAACAAACGGAACTTGTATTTGCCGCTAAGCTTGCCGAAGGCAATCACCGAGCCGCTGAAGGTGATCGCGCCGATGGCCGCACCGAGGAATAGTTCAAGCCGGTTGCCTGTTGGAATCTCCATTCCCTTGGCGACGATGCCAAAGGCGTAGGGCTCGGCAACGGCAGCGACGCCGATGAAGACGGCGGCAAGGCCGATCATGCTGTGCATGAAGGCGACCAGTTCGGGCATCTTGGTCATCTCGACGCGTTTGGCCATCAGCGTGCCCGCCGCGCCGCCAATCAGTAGCGCCACCAGTACATTGACCATGCCCAACGATTTGCCACCTGAGGTTTCAACAATGAGTGCACCAGTGGTCAGCACGGCAATCGTCATGCCGGCCATGCCGAACAGGTTGCCGCGCAACGAGGTCGTCGGATGGGACAGACCCTTGAGCGCCTGGATAAAAAAGACAGATGCCACCAGGTACAGCAGCGTGACAACATTCATGCTCATTTGGCAACTCCTGGGCCTGCTTCAGCGGTCGGGATTTTCTTTTCCTTTTTGCGGAACATCTCCAGCATGCGCCGCGTGACGAGACACCCGCCGAACACGTTAACCGCAGCCAGTGCCACTGCAAGAAAACCCATGGTCTTGCCCAGCGGTGTTTCGGTCAGCGCCGCGGCCAGCATGGCACCGACGATCACGATGGCAGAAATGGCATTGGTCACCGCCATCAGCGGCGTATGCAATGCAGGGGTGACGGTCCACACCACGTGGTAGCCGATGTAAATCGCCAGTACAAAGATGATGAGGTTGGTGACGGTGTGGGAGACTTCCATGGCGGATCCTTTGGGCTTGTTCTAGCTTGTGGTGGCGATTGGCTTCGCCCGGGTTTATTTACGTTTGACTTCGCCGCTCTGGGTCATCAGGCAGGCGGCCACGATATCGTCAGCCATGTCGATATTCAGCGCGCCCTCTTTGGTGATGATGAGCTTGAGGAAATCGAGCAGATTGCGTGCATAGAGCGCGCTTGCATCTGCAGCCACCAGCGCCGCCACATTGGTCTCGCCAATCAGCGTCACGCCGTGCTTCACCACAGTTTTGCCGGGTTCTGTCAGCGGGCAGTTACCGCCCTGCGGAGCAGCCAAGTCAACAATCACGCTGCCCGGCTTCATCGCCTTGACCATGTCTTCAGTCACCAGCACCGGGGCCGCACGACCCGGGATCAGTGCGGTGGTAATCACGATGTCGGCCTGCGCCACGCGCTTGGCAACCTCAAGCTTCTGGCGCTCAAGCCAGCTCGGCGGCATCGGTTTGGCATAGCCGCCGACGCCGACTGCGGCTTCACGCTCTTCGTCGGTCTCGTAAGGCACGTCGATGAACTTGCCGCCCAATGATTCGACCTGTTCCTTGACGCTCGGGCGAACGTCGCTGGCCTCGATCACGGCGCCCAGGCGCTTGGCGGTGGCAATGGCTTGCAGGCCGGCCACGCCGACACCCAGGATCACCACACGCGCTGCCTTGACAGTGCCCGCAGCCGTCATCAGCATGGGGAAAAAACGCTGGTATTTTTCAGCCGCCATCATCACGGCCTTGTAGCCGGCGATATTGGCCTGCGACGACAGCACATCCATGCTTTGCGCACGGCTGGTGCGTGGCGCGGCTTCGAGCGCAAACGAAGTCAGTTGCCCGGCAGCCAGGCGCTGCAGCCCGGCCGCATCAAAAGGATTGAGCATGCCAACCAGGACACCCCCGGCTTTGGCCAGTGTCATTTCACTGTCGAGTGGGCAACGCACCTTGAGCACGATGTCGGCGGCATAGGCGCCGGCGGCATCGGTGATCTCTGCGCCGACCGCTGTATAGGCTTCATCCGGCACGCTGGCGGCAACGCCGGCCCCGGACTGGACCCGAATCGTGTGGCCCTGGGCCTTGAGTTTTTTTGCCGTTTCAGGCGTGATGGCGACGCGTGTTTCGCCGTCCATGATTTCGGCGGGTACCCCAATCAGCATGGGTCTCTCCTCAGTGCATTAATTTTTTTACGGGTCTACATGGCCTGCGCGTAGACGCGCAGATTTATAGCTGTCGTGAAGCTTACATGAGAAATTTCAAAAATTTAGTCATGTCAGCCCAGAGTTTTGGCCGTCCTTGACCCAGCACGGCTATCGGGTCAATCCCGGCTTTCAAAACCTAGGGATAACCCGACACACGAAGCAAATTATTTTGCAGTCGGCATCACGAACTCTGCGCCCTTGCCAATGCTCTCAGGCCAGCGCTGCATGATGGATTTTTGCCGCGTGTAGAAGCGAACGCCTTCTTCGCCGTAGGCATGCATGTCGCCAAACAGGCTCTTCTTCCAGCCGCCAAAGCCGTGCCAGGCCATGGGCACAGGAATGGGCACATTGATACCGACCATACCGACTTCAATGCGCCGGCTGAACTCACGCGCTACATGGCCGTCGCGGGTAAAGCAGCTCACGCCATTGCCAAACTCGTGGGCATTGATCAGGTTCACAGCCTCGCCAAAATCCTTGACCCGCACACAACCCAGCACCGGGCCAAAAATCTCTTCCTTGTATATGCGCATGTCAGGCGTGACGTGGTCGAACAGCGTGCCGCCCATCCAGAAGCCATCACCGCAACCTTCGCCTGCGTGGGCACCGGTGAAGGTACGCCCGTCCACCAGCAGCTTTGCGCCTTCTTCAACGCCGATATCGATGTATCCGGTGATGCGCTTGTGGGCGGCAGCCGTCACGATGGGGCCCATTTCGGCATCGAGGTTGACGCCGTTCTTGATGACCAGCGTTTTGGCGCGCGCCTCCAGCATGGGGATCAATTTTTCAGCCACATTACCAACCAGTACGGCAATCGAGATCGCCATGCAGCGCTCGCCAGCCGAACCGTAGCCTGCGCCTATCAATGCATCAACGGCCTGCTCAAGGTCTGCATCGGGCATGACCACCATGTGGTTCTTGGCGCCGCCCAGTGCCTGCACGCGCTTGCCGTGATGTGCACCGGTTTCATAGATGTAGTTGGCGATCGGCGTGGAGCCGACAAACGACACCGCTTTGACATCAGGGTGAACCAGCAGCGCGTCAACCGCTTCCTTGTCGCCCTGCACCACATTGAAGACACCGTCCGGCAAACCCGCCTGCTTGAACAGCTCTGCAATCAACAAGCTGGGGCTCGGGTCAATCGGGCTAGGCTTCAGGATAAAGCAGTTGCCAGCGGCAATGGCGACTGGAAACATCCACATCGGCACCATTACCGGAAAGTTGAACGGCGTGATACCGGCCACAACGCCCAGCGGCTGGCGCAGCGTCCAGTTGTCGATGCCAGTGGAGACCTGGTCAGTGAAATCGCCCTTGAGCAGCTGCGGAATACCGCAGGCGAACTCAACAATATCGATGCCGCGCGACACCTCGCCCTGGGCGTCGGTAAATACCTTTCCGTGCTCGGCAGTGATCAGGTGCGCCAGCTTGTCTTTGTTGAGATTGAGCAGTTCAAGAAACTTGAACATCACGCGAGCCCGGCGTATCGGCGGCGTATCGGCCCAGGCCGGGAAGGCCGCCTTCGCAGCCACCACCGCCGCATCCACATCACCAGCGCTGCCGAGCGCGACGCGGCTTGAGACAGCGCCCGTCGCGGGATTGAAAACATCCTGGCTGCGAGCGCCGCCGGCGACCGCCTTGCCGTTGATGTAGTGGCCAATCGATACGGGTGATGAAGACGTTGAAGACATGAATAATCCTTTGCTTTGCCGTTTAACAGTGAATAACCTGAAGTTTAGGTCGGCCCAGAAAATTTGATAAGTCTCCGTTCAGCGATTACATTGTTCATATTTTTGAACAATACAAATCTCTGAAAATCACACTATGTCTTCAGACCAGCTCTCACCCCTGGTCGCCGACCTTCACCTGCTGACGGTACTGGCGGCCACGAAAAGCTTTACCGAGGCCGCGCGCAGGCTTGGCGTGTCCAAGGCATCGGCCAGTATGCGCATCAGCGACCTGGAGCGCTCAACCGGTGTCACGCTGGTGCGGCGCACCACCCGCTCGGTCGGACTGACCGAAGCCGGACAGCAACTGGTCAACGACATGCAACCGGCCTTCAACCGCATCAGCGAAAGCTATACCTCGGTCAAGGACCTGGTCGGCGAACCGCGCGGCTTGATACGCGTCACAGCACCCGTCGCGCTGGGGCGGCAGCACCTGGCACCCTGTGTGGCATCGTTCTTGAAGCGCTTTCCTGACATTCACATCGAGCTTGACCTGACCGACCGTTTCGTCAATCTGGCCAACGAGGGATTTGACCTGGCCATTCGCCACACCAGTGTGCCGCCCGAAACCCATGTGGCCTGGATGCTATGCGAGACGCGTTCCATCCTGCTGGCCAGCGCCGACTACCTGGCGCGGCGCGGCGTACCGGCGCATCCGTCCGAGCTGGCGGCGCACGACTGCCTGCTGTATCTGGGCAACCAGGCCGGCAACTGGACGTTTGTGCACAACACCAGACGCAAATCCCCAGAACGGGCCGGCGTGAACATTGCCGGCTCGCTCAAGGTCAATAACAGCGAGGTGCTGCGTGAAGCCTTGCTGGCGGGCCTGGGCATCGGCCTCCTGCCAGACTTCAGTCTTCCGTTAACCAAACCGGGCGAAAAGCAGCCTGCGCTGGTGCAGGTGTTGCCCGACTGGCAGGTGCAGGGATTTTTCGGCGAGCGTATTTACGCGCTGCGTCCGTGGTCGGCGCAGGTACCCAAGGCGGTGACCTGCCTGGTCGACCACCTGCGAGAAAGCTTTGCAGATGGCTTCGGCAAGGCTGTAAACCGAGCCAGCACGGATAATGCAGCCCCATGAATACACGATGGAAACCCAGCGTCACCGTTGCAGCGGTGATTGCAAAAGACTTTGGCGGTGTCCAGAAATTTCTGCTGGTCGAGGAGCAAACCCGGGACGGCCTGCGGCTGAACAACCCCGCCGGGCACCTTGATCCCGGCGAGAGCCCGCTGCAGGCCTGCATACGCGAAACCCTCGAAGAAACCGCATTTCACTTCAAGCCCACCGCCATCGTAGGTGTCTACCTGTCGCGCTTTGAAAGGCAGCAGCCAGAGGGTCTGCTGGACATCACCTACCTGCGCTTTGCCTTTTGCGGTGAGCTGGGTGCGCATGTAGAAGGCCAGGCGCTCGACGAAGGCATTGTGCGCACGCTGTGGCACACGGCAGACGAGCTGAGGGCCAATGTGGACATGCACCGCAGCCCGTTGCTGCTGCGCTGCATGGAAGATTACCTAGCCGGACGCCGCTACCCACTGGAACTCCTGACCACCGATCCTTCAGTTTTGCTACTAAATAAATAGCAAGGTATACCCTAAATACGTTGGCAGAAGCCCATATTGATGCTCAAAATGCTCAGGAACGGGCTTTCAGTGCCAGCCGCAGGTAATCATGGAACATTTGGGCCGGCGCACGCAGCGTAGCCCCGCGCCGCGTCACCAGGCCAAGCACGCGCGACACGGCCGGCTTGCACAACGCGATGCCTGCAAGCGCCGGATGCATCGGGCTTAACGCCAGCTGCGGCACGGCTGCCAGGCCCAGGCCGGCTTCCACCATGCCCAGCAGCGTGGCGATGTGGCTAACCTCAAAGCGGTAGGACGGATTCACGCCGGCTTTGGCCAGCGCGTCGTCCAGCAACTGCCGATTGCCGCTGGACCGCGCCACGGCAATCAGGCGTTCGCCCTCCAGCTCGGGCCAGTCCAGAGTCTCGCGTCCGGCCAGGGCATGGTCGCGCGGCACGGCCAGCACGAACGGGTCTGTGTGTATTGGTTCAAACTCCACGCCCGGCATCTGGCTGCCCAGGAAGCTGATGCCAAAGTCCGACTCGCCTGACACCACGCTGGACAGCACCAACCCTGACGCCTCGTCCATCACGCGGATACGGATCAACGGATAGTGCTCGGAAAACGAGCGCACCACCGACGGCAAAAATGAAATCGCCGCAGACGGCACGCAGGCCACCGCCAGGCGGCCACTGCGGCTGGCGGCAATGTCCGAGATACCCAGCATGGCCGATTCGAGGTCATCCAGAGCCGCGCGCGAGCGCTCCAGAAAAACCCGGCCCAGCGGCGTCAGCTCGACGTCTCGCGTGGTGCGGTTGAACAGCCGTGCGCCCAGAATCGTTTCCAGCTTGTCGATGCGCCGGCTGAGGGCCGGTGCCGACAAATGGATATGGTCGGCCGCCGCCCGAAAACTGCCGCGCTCGGCAACCGCCACAAAAGCCTCAAGTTGTTGCAGGTCAAAATTGATGCGTGCCATGCATCAATCGTATCAAAAGTTGCACTTCACTGTAAGCCAAAATGAATCGATGATGCGGCAGCAGTTCAAACCAACGGAGACATTCATGTTGCCCCACGCCCAGATTTATCGCCCCGCCTTTTGCCTCAAGCCACTGATGGCTGCCCTGGTGCTTGCCAGCGCGGGGGCGGGTACGGCATTGGCGCAGGGCTGGCCCGACAAGGCCATCACCATCGTCGTGCCGACAGCGGCGGGCGGCGCCAACGACGCGATGGCGCGCATCCTGGCCCAAGGCCTGAGCACCCGTCTTGGCAAGCCGGTGATTGTCGACAACAAGGCCGGCGCGAACGGCGCCATCGCCAGCGAGTACGTGGCCCATGCCGCACCCGATGGCTACACCATCATGTTTGGCTACATCGCCACCCACGGCATCAACCCGGCTCTGCAAAAACTGAAATACGACCCGGTGAAAGACTTTGAAGCCGTGGGCATGGTCGCGGCATCGCCGACCGTGTTGGTGGCCAGCAACTCGGTCCCGGCAAAAAATGCAAAAGAGCTGGTGCAACTCATCAAGGCCAAGCCGGGTACCTTCAGCTATGCCACCGCCGGCAACGGCACGGCACCACACATCGCTGGCGAGCTGTTCAAGCTGTCGGCCGGGCTGGATGTTGTCAGCATCCCCTACAAGGGCTCCGCCCCGGCCGTGGTCGACACCATAGGCGGCACCACGCAATACATGTTCCCCAGCCTGTTCACGGCGTTTCCGCAAATCCAGGGCGGCAAGCTCAAGGCGCTGGGCATCGCCGGCGAAAAGCGCTCGTCCGTCCTGCCTGACGTGCCGACGCTGGCCGAGCAGGGCATCAGCAACGTCAGCATGTCGCAGTGGTACGCGCTGTTTGCGCCGGCCAAAACCCCAAAGGCTGTGGTCGAGCGTTTGAACCGCGAGCTCAACAGCGTGCTGGCCGACAAGGTCGTACAAAAGAAAATCGGGGACCAGGGCGCAGAGGTCGAAACCAGCACGCCCGAGCAATTGAGGACGCTGGTACAGAAAGAAGTGGTGCGATGGAAAAGCGTAGTCAGCTCAGCGAAAATCAAGGTCGAGTAAACAGCGTCAACAACACTTACTGGACATCTTTATGAACCTGCAGGATTGGATAGGCCGCACTGAAACGGTTGAGGACATTGCCACCGCCACGCCTTATGCGGCGCTGTCGGCCACGCTTGACTACCCCGACACCACGCGCCCGGCGGTCGGCACGCCACTGCCCAGCCTGTGGCACTGGCTGTATTTTTTGCCGATCTACGCACAGTCCGAAATCGGTGCCGATGGCCATGCCAAACGCGGTGGCTTCATGCCGCCGGTGCCGCTGCCGCGCCGCATGTGGGCGGGAAGTGATTTTAAATTCAAGGAGCCGCTGCTGGTAGGCGACGCATTGCAGCGCACCTCGACCATCGTCGATGTGAAAGAAAAGTCCGGCCGCACCGGCAGCCTGATATTTGTCAAGGTGCGCCACGAGATCCGCCGCAACGGCAGCAGCGCAGTGGCCCTGACCGAGCACCACAACATTGTTTACCGTCCACCTGCGAGCCCGGACGACGTCGCACCACCGCCGCAGACCGCGCCGCTGGCCTCGGCATGGCAACGCGCCATCGTGCCGGACGACGTGCTGTTGTTTCGCTACTCGGCGCTCACCTTCAACGGCCACCGCATCCACTACGACCGCCAGTACGTCACCGAAGTCGAAGGCTACCCCGGCCTGATCGTCCACGGCCCGCTGATCGCGACGCTGCTGATGGACTTGCTGCGCCGCAACCAGCCCGAGGCAAAAGTGCTGCGCTTTGAGTTCAAGGCCGTCCGGCCAACCTTCGACATCCATCCTTTTTCAGTGCATGGCCAGCCGTCGGCCGACGGCACAACCGTACACCTGTGGGGCCGCGACCATGAAGGCTGGCTCACGATGGACGCTACCGCAACACTGGCCTGACTTCAAACATTCAAAGAATCTATGCAACCTTTAAAAGGCATCACTGTTGTCACGCTTGAACATGCGATCGCTGCGCCCTTCGCCACGCGCCAGCTGGCCGACCTGGGCGCACGGGTCATCAAGATCGAACGCCCGGGCGTAGGCGATTTCGCCCGCGGTTATGACGCACGGGTGCGCGGACTGGCCTCACATTTTGTCTGGACCAACCGCTCCAAGGAAAGCCTGACGCTGGACGTCAAGCATGAAGAAGCACAAAAAATCCTGATGCGGCTGATCGTCGAAGAAGCCGATGTGGTGGTGCAAAACCTGGCACCCGGTGCGGCCGCGCGGCTGGGCGTGTCGTATGAAGCGCTGTCAAAAATCAAGCCCGGCATCATTGTTTGCGACATTTCCGGGTACGGCGACGACCTGCAAAACCCCGGCCCCTACCGCGATAAGAAAGCCTATGACCTGCTGATCCAGAGCGAAGCCGGCTTTGTGTCGGTCACAGGCACGCCTGAACTGCCCTCAAAGGCCGGCAACTCGATTGCAGACATCGCCGCCGGCATGTACGCCTATACAAACATACTTGCGGCGCTCATGCACCGGCAGCAAACCGGCGAAGGCCAGCGCATCGACGTCTCCATGCTCGAGTCGCTGTCCGAGTGGATGAGCTACCCGCTCTACTACGCGTTTGAAGGTGCAGCGCCACCGCCGCGTACCGACGCCAGCCACGCCACCATCTACCCGTATGGCCCCTTCCCGGCGGGTGACGGCAAGACCGTCATGCTGGGGCTGCAAAACGAGCGTGAATGGAAAATTTTCTGCGAAAAAATCCTGGCTAATCCGGCCCTGACATCAGACGAACGATTTTCAAGCAATGCCAGACGCAGTGCAGCGCGCGTCGAACTGGCGGCACTGATTGTTGAGGCCTTTGCCGGCCAGACAGCTGAACAGGTGACAGCGCTGCTGGAAGAAGCTGGCATTGCCAACGCGCAGGTGCGCACCATGGCCGAGCTCTGGGCGCATCCGCAACTCCAGGCAAGAGACCGCTGGCGCGAGGTCGACACCTCTGCCGGCCCTATACCGGCCTTGCTGCCACCGGGCTCATGGCAGCACGGCGCACCGCGCATGGATGCCGTGCCGGCACTGGGCCAGCACACCGATGCCATCCTCGGCCAGCAGGGCTATAGCGCAGAACGCATTGCAGAGCTTCGCAGCCAGGGTGTGGTGTGAGCATGGCGGAACGTATGCCACTCACCTACCTGTTTGTGCCAGGTGACAGGCCCGAACGTTTTGCAAAGGCGCTGGCATCCGGTGCTGACCGCATCATCATCGACCTGGAAGACGCTGTAGCACCCGGCAACAAGGCCGCAGCCCGCGATGCAATTGCCGCATGGGTCGGCGCTGGCCATGCGCCCCCGGACAACGTGCTGATCCGCATCAACGACGTGGCAACCGCCTGGCATGCGGACGACCTTGCACTGGCAGCAGCCGTCAAGGCGGCCTGCGTGATGCTGCCCAAATGTGAAGCTGCAGAACAGGTGGCCGCAGTACGCGCCCGCCTGCCGGACGCAGCCACGGTGCTGCCGCTGATCGAAACCGCGCGCGGCATGCGGGCCCTGCACGGTATCGCCGCAGCGCCCGGTGTTGCACGGCTGGCCTTTGGCTCGCTCGACTACATGGTGGACCTCGACATACCGGCAGGCAGCCTGGCACTGGACATTGCAGCAACGCACATCGCCATCGCGTCCCGCGCAGCCGGCATCGCATCGCCGGTGGCCGGCGTGACACCCGACCTCGACGCCGCACTGGTCAGCGCCGACATGGCGCATGCCCGCTCGCTGGGCTTTGGCGCCAAGCTGTGCATCCATCCCTCACAGGTCGCTGCAGTGCGGCTGGCACTTGCGCCCAGCGCGGCCGAGCTTGCCTGGGCGCTGCGCGTTTTGCAGGCGTGGCAGGCCTCCAGTGGCGGCGCGATACAGCTGGACGGAAAAATGATCGACCGCCCAGTGGTCCTGAAAGCTGAACGCATTGCGGCCCTTGCCGACCTGATCAATTAACGCCCGTCATCCTCAACAACCCACAAGAAGTACATCCATGTCAGCAAGCATCATTGATTCAAAAATATTCGGCGACATGTTCAGCGACGCCGCCATGCGCCACGTCTGGTCAGATGAAAACCGCACAGCCAAATACCTGGACATCGAACGCGCGCTCGCCAAGGTGCAGGGCAAGCTCGGCATTATCCCGCAGGAAGCCGCCGACGAGATTGTCAAAAACTGCGAGCTGAGCCAGATCGACTGGGTCAAACTCAAGGCCAAGACCGAGCAGATCGGTTACCCCATCATTGCCGTCGTCAACCAGATCAATGCGCACTGCAAGGACAAGTTGGGTGAATACTGCCACTGGGGCGCCACCACGCAGGACATCACCGACACCGCCGCTGTGCTGCAGATACGCGAAGGCCTGGCACTGGTCGAGCAGGACCTGAAAGACATCTCCGCGTCGCTGGCCAAGCTGGCGCGCGACCACCGCGACACGCCCATCATCGGCCGTAGCAACCTGCAGCAGGCCACGCCGATTACCTTCGGCTACAAGATGGCCAGCATTCTGGCTGGCATAGAGCGGCACCGCGAGCGGCTTGTGCAACTGAAGCCTCGCGTGCTGGTCGGCGAGTTTGGCGGCGCATCGGGCACGCTGTCGTCGCTTGAAAAAGGCGCGATGGAAACCCAGGCCGGCCTGATGGCTGAACTGGGCCTGGGCCAGCCGCTGATTTCATGGCACACGGTACGCGACAACTTTGCCGAAGTCGGCGCCTTTCTTGGCATCGTCGGCGGCTCACTCGGCAAGATTGCCATGGACGTCAAGCTGATGATGCAGACCGAAGTGGCCGAGGTCTTTGAGCCCTATGCGCCTGGCCGAGGCTCGTCGTCGACCATGCCGCAAAAGCGCAACCCGATATCGTGCCTGTACATCCACGCCAACATCTCGGTGGTGCGCCAGCTCGCAGCGTCGCTGATGGACGCGATGGTGGCCGACCACGAGCGCTCCACCGGCCCCTGGGAAATCGAATGGGTGGCGATGACCGACATCTTCTGCCTGATGTCGGGCGCGCTCAAGCAGACCAAATTCGTACTCGCCGGCCTGGAAGTCGACTCCGTGCAGATGCGCAAGAACATCGACATGACGCACGGCCTGGTGATGTCAGAGGCGGTGATGATGGGTCTCGGCCCCTACATCGGCCGTGAATACGCACATGACCTGGTGTACGACATCTGCCGCGACGCGCTCAAGCAGCAGCGCCCGCTGATCGACCTGCTGGCCGAACATCCGGAAATCAACAAGCATGTGACCCGCGCGCAACTCGCGTCGTTCTGCGACCCGATGAACAACCTGGGTCAGGCAGGTGTGATGGTGGACCGGGTGCTGGCCTCGCTCAAGCCCTGATTCACCCGGCTCCGATGGCCCTACTTGACGGTGGCCACACCTGCGCGCGAACTCACCTCGTCCTGCGAACCGGTGCCACCCGAGCAGCCGATGGCGCCTATGAGCTTGCCACCTTCAACCAGCGGAATACCGCCGCGCGAAGCGATCACATCGTCCAGCGTGATCAAGTAATTCAGGCCACCCTGGATTCCGCTTTCAAAGGCTTTGGTTTCACGCCGGTATTTGGCCGATGCCCGTGCCTTGTGCATGGCAAGGTCGTTGGAGGCGAGCTGCGCTCCATCCATGTGTTTGAGCGCCACCAGGTTGGCACCTGAATCAACCACGGCGCAGACCATTTTCCAGCCTTTTCCCCGGGCTTCTGCCACTGCGGCGGACAGCGCAGCGTCTGCGCGGTCCAGCGAGATGGGGGCGCCGTAAGGCAGGTCAAACGGCATTTTTTCGGGCACGGCATCCAGCGGATTGGGCGTCTGCGCATGGGCAGCGCCGGCAGCCAGAAGGGCCAGTCCAAGGGAAGTCAGCAGGGAACGCAAAGTCATGGGCATATCAAGTCTCCGTCTTTTTGTTGCAGCCGGCTATGCAGGTACTACACGATGCAAAACCTGCGCCCGGCCGGCAATCCGGGCTGTCCTGAAGTCCGTGAGGACCAAAAACCATCGCACTGTAAACCGGCTGGCGGCAACGCGCTACGGAATATCCCCGTACCAGAACCTATTCGGCTGTAATCTTGCGTTCCCGGATGATGCGACCCCAGGTGGCTGATTCGCTGGCGATGTAGCGCGCCAGCTCATCGCGGGTGCCGGGCTGGGGTGTCAGGCCGTGCTTGTTGAGCTGCTCGCGCACGTCGGGCGCATTAAGCACCTTGACCAGCTCGACATTCCAGCGATCAATCAGCGCTTTCGGGGTTTTGCTGGAAGCCACAAACGCATACCAGTTGGTTGCATTGAAACCGGGGTAGCCGGATTCGGCGATGGTCGGCACATTGGGCATGAATGCTGGGCGCGTCAGGCCCGTGGTGGCCAGCGCAATCAGCTTGCCCGACTCGATGTGCGGACCCGCTGTTGCCGGAGTCGAATAATAGGACGCGACCCGGCCGCCCAAGAGGTCCTGCAACGCAGGCGCACCGCCCTTGTAGGGAATATGAACGGTGTTGATGCCGGCCCTGTCGTTGAACAGCTCACCGGCCAGGTGCGATGCCGACCCGGCACCGGTCGACGCGAAGTCAAGGCTGCCGGGCTTCTTTTTGGCCAGCGCCACGTACTCGGCCAGTGTCTTGACGCCGACTCCGCTGTGCACCACCAGCACATTCGGAAAGTTCACGCCCATGGTGATGGGCGACAGGTCGCGCACCGGGTCGTAGCCCAGCTTCATCATGTGCGGCGCAATGGTCAGCGGACCGACCGAGCCAAACAGCAACGTCGCACCATCGCCTGGGGCATTCGCCACAAACTGGTGGGCGATGTTGCCGCCCGCGCCGGGCTTGTTGTCGACAATCACGGTTTGCCCAATGTTCTCGCCCAGCTTCTTGGCGATCAGCCGGGCGGCGGTGTCGGCCGCACCACCGGCGGCAAAGCCGACCACAAGACTCACGGTTTTTTTTGGTGGAAAGTCCTGCGCCAGCGCCTGGCCGGTCAAGGCAGGCACCAGCGCCAGGCTGGCGGCGAGTTTCAGCAGGTTACGTTTTTTCATCATGCTTTCCGGATTCAGGTCAGGTTGAAAGTGTGGGTCTGGTCATGTGCACTTGTCACGTGATGTCAGTTGGTCCGGTTGTGCAATGGCCGGCCAGCCAGCCAGCTGACTAGGTTGTCCAGAAACATCTGCTCGACTTTCGCAGCATTGCCATCGGAGAACCCGGCGCTATGCGGTGTGACGATCACATTCGGCAGATCCCACAGTGGCGAGTCTGCCTGAAGCGGCTCGTGCTCAAACACATCGAGGCAGGCGCCGGCCAGCTTGCCGCTTTGCAGGGCGGCCACCAGTGCGGCTTCATCGACGATTTCACCACGCGCCACATTCACAAGGTGCGCGCCGTCGGGCAGGCAGGCGAGCGCCTGCGCGTTGACAAGCGCCCGCGTGCGTTCGGTCAACGGGCAAGCCAGCACCAGCCAGTCTGCGCGTGGCAATACGGCAGTCAAATCTTCATAAGCGACCGTCTCTACCGACGCCGTGGCTGGCCCGGCGTGGCGGCGCACCGCCACGACGCGCAATCCAAGGGCCATCAGCAAGGCGCCCAGCTGCTGGCCAATCGGCCCCCAGCCCACAATCACCACCGTCTGACCCACCAGGTCGCGTGGCAAACCGGTTTTTATCAGCGGTGCCCAGGTATGCGAGCGCTGCGCCGCCATCATGCGGGGAAACCGCCGGGCCAGGGCCAGCAGCCCCGCCAGCGCCGTCTGTACCACGACGCCCGCGTTCGCACCCGACGACGTGGTGACCTGCACCCCGCGCGCCATCAAATCCTGGAAGACCGGTCGGTCAGCACCCGCCGCATGGCCGTGAACCCAGCGCAGGCTGGGCGCGTGCCTGAGGGCGTCATAAAAAATACCCGTGGCTGGCAGTGTCTCGTGCTTGGTTGAAAGTCCGGTCACGTCGCGCGAGACAAAGGCAATGTCGGCATCAGCCCCGGGCGCATCCGCTGCAACCCGCACATAGGGCCTGTCAGCCAGCACCTGCGATAGCCGGGGACCGATGGCCGCGTATGCCGCGTCCGACAGCAGGATGCGCAAGGCAGCTGAGCCATTCATTCTGCGACAGCGCCCGATGCCTGCACGATGAGCTTCCACTTCTCGTACTCCCTTTGCGTGAAGGCGCCGAACTGCTCCGGCGTTCCGCCCGCAGGGTCAGCGCCCTCACGAACCATTTGTGCCTCAAGTTGCGGCAGGACCGCGTTGACCGTACGGTTGAGCTGCGCAATCACGGCCTGCGGCGTGCCTTTGGGCGCAAAAAATCCAAACCACGACCCTGCTTCAAATCCCGCAAAGCCTTTTTGCGCAACCGTGGGCACCCCTGGTAACGATCGCGATGGCTTGGCGCTGGACACTGCAAGCGCCCTGAGCTTGCCTGCCTTGATGTGCTGAATGACTGAAGGAATGGTGGCAAACATGAATTGCAAGCGCCCGGCCAGCAGATCGTTCAGGGCGTTCGCGCCCTTGTAGGGCACGTGCAGGGTATCGACGCCTATGCGCTGGCTCAACATGAAGCTCGACAGGTGGGACGAGGTCCCGACGCCGGTGGAGCCGAAATTGAGTTTGCCGGGATTGGCCTTGGCATAGGCGATGAACTCCTCGAAGGTATTGGCCGGAATCGAGGGGTGGACCACCAGCACATTCGGAACATCCGCGATCTGCACCACCGGCACCAGGTCTTTGAGCGGGTCGTAACTCAGGTTCTTGTAGAGCGTCTGGTTGACCGCCATTGGCCCCACCGAATTGACAATCAGCGTGTAGCCATCAGGGGCGGCGCGCACCACCGATTCGGTGCCGATGTTTCCGCCGCCGCCGGCCCGGTTGTCGATCACGAAGGGCTGCTTGAGTTGCTGCGAAAGCTGCTGGGCGACGGCGCGCGCCAGGATGTCAGTCGTGCCGCCAGCCGTAAACGCCACCACGACGCGCACCGGTTTGGCCGGATAGTCCTCAGCCCGCGCAGGTAGCGCCGTAGCGCAGGCCAACACTACGGTAAAAAGCGG
>JANYFF010000507.1 GCA_025362825.1 Polaromonas sp.
CCGCCCAGCCCGCCAAAAGGTCGCGCACCTGCACCATCAGTTCGGCGCGGGAGCAGCCTCTTTTGTCGAGAATCGTATGAACGTTGCCGTCGAGACGGCTCACCTCTTCCTCAGTGAGATCTTTGGCCGTCAGCACGACCATGGGAATCGAGCGCCATTCGGCATGCCGATGGAGCTCGGCGGCGAACTCGAAGCCGTCCATTTCGGGCATCATGAGGTCCAGCAGAATCAAGTCGGGCCGATTTTCCGCAACACGCAGCAGGGCGACGCGCCCGTTTTCGGCTTCGCTCACGACCCAGCCGGCCTTCTCCAGCAGGGAGCGCATCATGCGGCGAGTGGTGGCATCGTCTTCGACGAGCAGAACCGGGCAGGGCGGGTGCGAACAACTGTGCTTTTTCAAAGTCTCCGCAAGACGCTTATGATCCGTCGGCTTCGTGATGTAGTCGGCCGCGCCCAAGGCGTATCCCCGCTTCTTGTCATCCACCATGGTCAGCATGATGACCGGGATATGGCTTACCGAAGGATCGGCCTTGAGCGTAGACAGCACCATCCAGCCATCGAGGCCGGGCATCATCACGTCCAGAGTAATGGCGAGCGGCAGAAGCCGTCGCGCCAGGCGCAGGCCTTCCTCCCCATTGCTCGCCGTCTGGACGGTAAAGCCTTCGCTGAGGAGAAAACGGCGCATCAGGTCGCGCTGTATCGGATCATCATCGATGACCAGCACGGTGCTGCCCGGAACTGAGAACGCCTCGCTGTGCGCGACGGCGGTTTGCGCTGTGGAGGGAGCCGCCTCGATGTCATGGGATTCAAGCACGACAGCGGGCACTTTGATCGTGAACGTGCTGCTCTCACCTGGCACACTATGGACGGTCACGTCGCCGCCCATCAACTGGCAGAAGCGGCGTGTCAGGGCCAGGCCCAGGCCCGAGCCGCCGAACTTGCGGGTGGTGGAGGTGTCCGCCTGACTGAACGTCTGGAACAACTTCACCAGTTGCTGCGGCGTCATGCCGATGCCCGTATCCGATACGCGAAACCAGATCCATTCGCGCTCCTCCATCGTTTCACGTGTCACGACCAGCGCCAGAGAGCCTTCTTTCGTGAACTTGGCTGCGTTCGACAGCAGGTTGAAGAGACTCTGCCGCATTTTGGTCACATCGCCGTGCATCGTGCCGAGATCGGCGGGACACTGCACATGCAGCGTGTTGGCGTTGGCGTTGACCAGAGGCTGAATGGTTTCGACGACCTCCGCGATTAACAGGGGGACGCTGAAGGTTTCGAGATAGAGTTCCATCTTACCGGCCTCGATCTTCGAGAGGTCGAGGATGTCGTTGATGAGCGCAAGCAGATGTCTACCCGCGACGTGGATTTTTTGCAGGTCGGGCAGGAACTCCTGCACCCCCTGATCGGCAGCCTCTTCCTGCAGCATCTCGGAATACCCCAGGATGGCATTGAGCGGCGTACGCAGCTCATGGCTCATGTTGGCAAGAAACAGGCTTTTGGTGCGGTTCGCGACTTCAGCGGTCTCCCTGGCCCGCGCGATCTCTTCCTCCGCCCGTCGCCGCTCCGTGACGTCTTCCATCGCCAGCACCAACAGTTCCCCGTGGTTGCCCGCTTTGAGTTGACGCGCGTTGAGCAGCATCACCCGCCGCCCGATGACCGGGAAGGTGTGCACGAGTTCAAAGTCGCTGAAGACGGAGCTTTTGGGCACGATGTCTTCGAGCAGCGTCCGCAGATCGGGAATGTCCCACTGGCCGTTGCCCAACTCGTAGATCAGGTGATGCTCGGTCTCTTCCGGAGTGACCTGAAAAGTCTGATAGAACGCGCGGTTGGCGGAGTGGACGCGCAGGGTGGTGTCCAGCATCAATAGAGGCTCCCGCACGGTATCGACGATGTTCTGCGAGAAGGTCTCGATCGCCTTGAGATCCGCAGCCGCCCTGGCCACCTCTTCCTCCGCCCGCCGCCGCTCCGTGACGTCTTCCATCGCCAGCACCAGCAGCTCTCCATGGTTGCCCGCCTTCAGTCTGCGGGCATTGAGCAGCATCACCCGCCGCCCGATGACCGGGAAGGTATGCACGAGTTCAAAGTCGTTGAAGACGGAGCTTTTGGGAACCACATCTTCGAGCAGTCGCCGCAGGTCGGGAATATCCCACTGGCCGTTGCCCAGCTCGTAGATGAGCCGGTCTTCGGTCTCCTCGGGCGAGACGCGGAAGGTCTGGTAGAAGGCGCGGTTGGCGCTCCGCACGCGCAGGGTCGGGTCGAGCATCAGGAGCGGCTCGCGCACCGTGTC
>JANYFF010000410.1 GCA_025362825.1 Polaromonas sp.
GGAACCGCGTGGAAAAAATGCGGAAAAAAACAGCTCCCGGCTCAAGTTGGAGCCGCTGGATTTGACAATAGAGCGCGATCCTTCGCTCAAATCTTCAGCCGAGCTGCTGAGTACACCGTCCTCAAATGCTCAGGAACGCTCAGCTGCTGCAGCTCTCTGGCGCGCCCTGACAGCACAGCCGCAGGATATCCTGCGGGACCTTGAAAGGCTTCAGGCGCTTGAGAATGCTGTGCACGCGTTGCAGGTTCAATCGCAAAGGAATCAGGTCACGATAGCCGACCTCAACGTGCAGGTTAAAAAGGCCGAGTCAGAGCGTTATGCCAACGCCCTTGTATATTTGCTGGGAGTACTTTTGCTGGCGGCTGTCGCCGCAATTGTTTATCTGTGGCGCCGCCGGTCAGTTCTGGGGGGTAATGGCCCGGCTGATCTGCCGTGGTGGCGAAAAAATGAGCCTCTTGAAAAAGGCTGGGCCAACAGCGCCCTTGACGCAGGCATGTCTTCATTACCGGGCGGCATTGAACCCCAGAAAAAGAGCGCACGAAAAGAAAAGGACAACAAGGCGGCTACCGCTGCGCTGGACCTTGATCTGGACCTCGGTCTGGATGAATCCAGCTTTACCGAGGTCAAGCACCTGTCAAGCCTGGGGCCCAAAGGTTCGATGCTGCCGCTCTCGCGCAAAGACCAGTCCGAGTTTGCGTTGAGCATGACCCCTACGCGCGCCGTCAAAGCAGAAGAATTATTTGATGTGCAGCAGCAGGCAGATTTCTTTGTATCGCTTGGCCAGCATGAGCAAGCCATAGAGGTACTGCGCAACCATATCGGCGACAACGTGCAGACCAGTGCGCTGGTCTACCTTGATCTATTCAACCTGTATCACCAGCTTAAGCGGCAAGCCGACTACGAAGAACTTCGTGAGGAGTTCAACCAGCGCTTCAACGGGAAAATACCCGCTTTCCAGTTTTACAACGAATCCAGCTCCGGACTTGAAAGCTATCAGGTGGCGCTGTCACGAATTGAAGCGCTATGGCCTTCCCCCAAAGTGCTTGAAATTATTGAAGAATCCATTTTCCGCAGACCCGATGAAAGTTCCGAGGCCTTCGATCTTGAAGCGTATCGCGAACTGTTGCTCCTGTATTCAGTCGCCAGGGAGATCATCAGCCCGGAGAAGCCCGCGCGCAATGACATGTTGAAGTTCGACCTGCCAGACTCTGGGTTGGGCGGTGAGGAACACCGCCCACCGAAATTTCTTGCAACGTCCATCCAGCCGCTTTCTGCTGTTGTCGTTCATCCAAAGAAAGAGCCGGAAAACCAGGTATTTTTGGGTTCGACCTTGCCGCCGGCTTCACCGCGGCTTGGCCTGGACCTTGACCTCAGCCAACTGGACAATGAGAACGACGAGCCCGTAACAGGTGCTGATTCGGATTCCAGGTTTTTTGCGCAATTTGCAGCCGATATCGCCGTCAAGCCGCCAAGCCCGCCTGCGCAGGCTCCAGCCAAACTACCGGTTGCTCCAGCGCCTACTCCGGCTGCACCGAGCAATCTGATTGATTTTGACGCCTTTGATTCGTCAGGCAATGACTTTGACCTGTCAAAGCCGCCTAAAGGCTGAATCTCAGGGCGTCTTGTTCAGGCGCCGTTGAAAGCCAGGGGCGTTTAACGCCGCACCTGCAGTGCACCTGGATTGACGATATTTGTAGGCGTGCCCTTGATGAAGTTGACCACGTTGTCAAAAGCCGAACCGAAATACATTTCGTAGCTGTCCTGCTCCACGTAACCGATGTGCGGGGTGCAAATGCAGTTTTCTAGGCGAAGGAGGGCGTGCCCCTGCAAGATGGGTTCGGACTCGAATACATCCACGGCTGCCAGGCCAGGCCGCCCACGGTTGAGGGCGGCGATCAGGGCTTCAGCCTCAATCAGTTCGGCGCGCGAGGTGTTGACGAACAACGCTGTGGGCTTCATGCGCGAGAGGTCGTCCAGCGTCACGATGCCGCGGGTCTCTTCATTAAAGCGAAGATGCAGGCTGAGAACATCGCTTTGTTCAAAAAATTCGTTTTTGCTGCTGGCGACCTCAAAGCCATCTGCTTGCGCCCGCTCGCGGGACGCCTCGCGACCCCAAACGATGACGCGCATGCCAAACGCCCGGCCATATCCGGCGAGAAGCTGCCCGATTTTCCCGTAACTCCAGATGCCCAGGGTCTTGCCTTTCAATACAGATCCCAACCCGAAATTGACAGGCATGGATGCTGATTTAAGACCGGCCTGTTGCCAGGCGCCGTGCTTGAGGTGCGCGACGTATTGAGGAATACGGCGCATTGCAGCCATGATCAATGCCCAGGCAAGCTCGGCTGGCGCAACGGGAGAGCCCACCCCTTCTGCCACCACAACCCCGCGCTCGGTGCAGGCACCTACATCAATATGCGTGCCGACCCGTCCGGTCTGCGCAATCATTTTGAGTTTGGGGAGTTTTTCAATCAGCTGGCGGCTCAAATGGG
>JANYFF010000414.1 GCA_025362825.1 Polaromonas sp.
GCGTCGCCAGCGCGGCGGCCAGCGGGATCGCGAGCCAGAACGGCATGCCGAGACGCTGCGCGAGGATGCCCGACGCGTAGGCGCCGATCGCGAAGAAGCCGGCGTGGCCGAGGCTGGTCTGGCCCGAGAAGCCGATCAGGATGTTGAGACCGATCGCGACCAGGCTGAAGATGCCGATCAGGTTCAGCAGGTAGACGAAGTAGCCGCCGGCGAACAGCGCCATCGCAGCGATTGCGAGCACGGCCGCGCCGACCAGCAGGCGGTCACGGCGCGCCGACGACGTGGGCGCGGATGAGGACGGGGAGCGCTCCATCGTTCAGACCTTCTGCGACTTGACGCGGCCGAAGATGCCGTTCGGCGCGACGATCAGCACGACGATGATCAGCGTGAACGACAGCGCCTCGCTGAAGGTTCCCGACACGTAGGCGCCGAGCAGGTTCTCGACGATGCCGAGCAGCAGCCCGCCGACGAAGACCGCGCCGAGGCTGGACAGGCCGCCGAGCACCGCGCCGGCGAAGCCCTTGATCAGCAGCGTGCCCATCAGGTTGACGTCGAGAAACAGGATTGGCGCCACCAGGATGCCGGCGACGGCGCCGGCCATCGCGCCCATCGCCCAGGCCAGCGCGAAGGAACGGCTGACGGCGATGCCCATCAGCTTGGCGACCGACTGGTTCTGGCTCGCCGCGCGCAGTGCGATGCCGGCACGCGTGTGGCGCAGGATCAGCGTGAACAGAATGATCATCACGACCGAGACCACGATCGTCAGCGCGCTGTCGGGCGAGACGTTGACGCCGAACAGCTGGAACGGTTGCAGGTTCGCGACCGGGCTCGGCAGCACGTTGGTCTGGTTGCCCCAGATCATCCCGGCGACGCTGTGCAGCGCCAGGCTCAGGCCCAGCGTCGCGATCACCGCGTTGATGATCGGCGCGCCGAGCAGGGGCCGGATCACGACCTGCTGGACGATCACCCCTTGCACGGCGGCGAAGGCGAGGGTCAGCGGCAGTACCAGCCACCACGAGAGGCCGTAGGTCGTGAGCAGCGTGTAGGCGACGAAGGTCGCGAACATCGCCATCTCGCCCTGTGCGAAGTTCGGCACCTCGGTCGCCTGCAGCACCAGCACGATCGCGATGCCGATCAGCGCGTAGAGGCTGCCGGAGGCGAGCCCGCCGATGATCAGTTGCGTGATCATGCCGCCACGTCCTGGCTCGCCAGCGCGCGCAGGCGTTCGCGCCGCGCCGTGCCGGTCAGGACCTCGAGGAAGCGCAGGCCGCGCGGGTCGATCGTGCGGTCGAGGCGCTCGATTTCGTCGTCGGTCGGCGGCGTCGACGTGACGAGCTCGGGGGCCCAGTCGAGGTCGAAGCCGGTGGCCTCGGACACTTCGCCGCGGCTCACGCCGGGGTGCAGGTGCGTCACCCGCAAGCGCCCCGTCGGACCGCTCGCGAGCACCGCGAGGTTGGTGACGACGACCACCGTGCGCGGATTGCCGTCGGCCGTGCCCGGATGGCCGGCACCGCTGCAGAAATCGAGCGTCGGCACGAACAGCTGGCGCGTGTGGCGCGGTGCGTAGTAGTAGAACCGGCGCGCCGCCGTCGAGGCGTCGGGGATCCCGGCCGCACCGGGGAAGCGGACCTTCGGCCGCTCGTGCGGGCCGATGCAAACATTGTTCGTGGCGCCCATCGGATCGATCTGCGCCGGGCGCATGAACTCGGTCCAGCGCGGCCGGCCACCGATGAAGATAGCTGGCATGTAGGCCAGGTTGATTTGCTGGTAATCGAGCCACATCGTCGCGGCGGAAACGGTGTCGAATTCGTCGTGGCCAAGCGTTAGCGTGCGCACACCGGTCATCAACGTGTTGCCGTTCGGGCACAAGCTGGTGCAGTTTGGTGCATGGGTATGCTTAGCCAGCATGTAGGCAGCAGTCGGCAGGAATGTACCAATACCTTCGGCGAGGAAGTCACCGTCCTGGATGAGGTGGGACATCGTCGCAACCATCTGGTCGACTTGTTCGCGATGCGTGTTGCTAAGCATCAGCTCGGCAGAAGCAGGCATCGAGGCTATTGAAAGGTCAGTGTTCACTGGATAGTCTCGGTTGCAGCCCCGACCTTGATCGCTCGGTCAAGCCAACGCTTCCAGCTTGCGGCGTCGGCGGCCGCGTCGGCATAGTCCAGCACAGCCGCCACGTTGAGGCGGTGATCGGGCACGCAGGAGGTCGGCAAGCTGCCACCTGGCATTTCGACGACGTGGGTCACAAACAGACCACTGAGGTTGATTCCCCCCGGCATCTCTCGCAGCGCATCGGTGTCAACAATGCGTTCGGCGGTGACGATAGTGACGGCTGCAGCCGTGGGCAGGTGAGGGTCGAGCGCGAGCTGCCCGCGCAGGTTGCAGTTGCCGTGGCGGTCAGCGGCCGTCGCGTGCAAAATCGCCACGTCAATGGGCAAAGCCGGGACGGCGATCAGCGGCGCACCGGTCAGTGGGCACGCGAATGTGCGCAGGTCAGGACGGACAGACAACAGGTCGGTTCGCGCAAGGTCGCCACGCATCGGCAGGAACGGGACGCGCATCGTCGCCGCCAGGATCGCGTAGCTCAGCGTGTACTCGGTTTCTTCGGTGATACCGAGAGTGCCCTGCTGAACGCCACGCGTGAAATGCGGGGCGAAGCCGACAACCTCCAGGCCTGTATAGCAACTGCGCAGGTGGCGCACACATCCTGCCCCGATCAACAAGTCGGTCTCAAGGCCGCCGGTCAGCGTTACCAACTCCAGGTTGCGGCGTCCGGCGGCGGCAATTGCAAGCGCTGCAGTCACTGGGCGGCGGTAAAGTGTCATTCCGCCTAACGCGACTCGCTGTCCGTCGCACAACGTCGACAGCGCCTCGGTCAGGCTCGCGCGGCGGTCGATCTTCATTTGGCTTCTATCCAGGGCGTGTCAATTACCCACTTGCCGCTTTTTGCCCGCATGAAAGCAGCCGCCAGGCTACCGGCGCGCTGGTTTGGGTTGAAGGTAACTGGCGCCATGAGCCCGGTATTAAGGCCATTGACCTTTTCCAGCTCGGCGACGATTTTTTCGCTTGTTGGCGTGCCCTGAATGCGTTTCATTGCTTCGACAAAGATTTGCGCCGCGTTGTAACCGTGCATGCTGTATGTCGTTGGCGTCGTTTTCGGCATGTACTTCTTCTGCCGCTCCAGGAACTGCGCCACCTCGGGCTTCGCGGATTCCAGTGGCTCCATAACCGCGACTGCGATAGCGCCCTCTACAAGACTGGTACCAGCCAGCGTAAAGGTTTGGGGGTCGCCGAGCGCGTTGTGGCCGCTGAACTGCGGCTTCCAGCCCATCTTGTTGGCCTCTTTCATGATCAACGCTGCGTCACGTGGGATGCCAAAAAAGACAACGTCCTCTGCTCCAGATTGGCGAGCCTGCGCGACGACGCCGCTGAAATTGGTAGCGCCGCGGTCAAAGGGCAACTTGGTTACCGGCACGTTGGACTTCTTCAGCCGGTCCTCGAAGCCGATAACTGCGTCCTGCCCAAAGTCGTCGTTTTGGTAGATTACCGCGATCTTGGTGTGCTTCAACGTATTGGTCAGATAGTCGGCCAGAACCGCCGCCTGAATGCGAACTTCGGGCAGCGTTGTGAAGACATAGCGCTTGATGGGCGTCGTTAGCGTATGGCTAAAGGCATACGGGGCGAACAGCGGAACCTTCTTTTCCTGCACGTAAGGCACCATCGCTGCATTACTGGGGGTTCCTACCGGCGAGATCAGTCCGATCACCCCATTTTGCTCGATCAGTTTCTTGGCCGATGCAACTGCGCGCATGGGGTCGTAGCCGTCATCCTCCGAAATCAGTTCGATCTGTAGGCCGTTGACGCCGCCTTGGTCGTTGATGAACTTGATGTAAGTCTCGATGCCGTCGCGGACCCCCTGACCAAGCAGCGACAACGAGCCCGACAGCGGGCCGGTGGTGCCCAGTTTGATCGTCTCAGCAGCCCAAGACGCAGATGCCGTCATAAGAGCGGCCGCTCCGGCCAGGAGTGTGAGCGTGTTACGCGCTTTAGCCATTGAGATAAGAACCATGAGTTGTCTCCTAAGTTTTCTGACGGATGAAACGCCCGTAAACAAACTCGAACCGCTCCAGCACTCCTGAAGAATCAGGATGAAAAAACTGAATCGTGACCCCAGCTTGCCAAACAATTCTATAAACAAACTAACCAATCTGTCAACACGCTAACCGCTTGGTTAGCAAACTGACTGTATAGGCTCTTTTGGCGTCGCGTAGACTATTGGTTCCGGCCCAGGTGTGCAACGCCGTTGTCACCTGCGATGCCGCCCTGTAGGAGATTGAGAGATGGCAGCTTGGAAAGACGCTGTACCGGTTGCGAGCGAGCAGTTCGACCGCAAGCGCGAGATGTTGTTGCATGAGGCGGCGGCGTCCTTCAACCGTCGCGGCTACTACGGCACGTCGCTCGCTGAGATTGCCAAGAAGCTCGGCGTCACGAAGGCGGCGCTGTACACATATGTACCGAGCAAAGAGGATCTGCTTTATTACTGCCACGAAGCGGCAATGGAAAACGCCATGGAGACCCTGCACAAGGCGCAAGCCGGGGGCGGTAACGGACTCCAGAAGCTCACGTCTACGCTATGTCACTATATGGGCATGACGCTAGGCGACAAGGGCGCTTATGTCGTCCTGCTTGAGGAAAACGCAATGAAACCCGCACATGCGCGGGCGATCATCAACCGGCGCGACAAGTTCGAGCAGGGCCTGCGCGAATTTGTCGTCGAGGGCATTGCTGACGGTAGCATCGTGCAATGCAATCCCAAACTCGCCGTCTTCATGATGATGGGTGCGTTGAACTGGGGCAGAAAGTGGTTCCGCCCCAACGGGGCATGGTCGGGGGCGCAAATCGCATTTGCAATGACGCAGATGCTCGAACGCTCGATTTCGTCAGCACCGTCGGAAGCCCTCATCAACGACCCAGGCACCATTACGCTGGAGCCAGGCAACGAAGAGGACGCTAAATCCTCACGTCGCCGTCTAGCCTGATGCTGTTTTGTCCGGTGGTTAACTAACCGCCTGTTCAGTCAGTGAGCTTGCTGATCGGAACTTAGCTCTTACTTTTACTGTGGCACAGCCCACTGTCTAGGAGTCTGGGCGGCAGAGCAATTTGAATTGTGGGCTTTAGGTCGGTTTTGATTTTATTTCTGACTGAGATGGTTTGAGTGGGCATATAAAGATCAATCGATGGCCTCGCGTTGCCCTTTTTGCCTTATCCCATCTGCATAGAGCCCATCCTGCGCAGATTGAGCGCCAGACACACAAGCTTGAACTCGGCGTTGGCCTTCTTTAACCCCCGCATCCTGAACTAGCGAAACCCCAGAACACTCTTGAGCCAGCCGTTCGGTGGCTCGGCAATCCATTTACGCTTTCTGTAGTCCGCTTTGCCGCGCTCGTTTTCAAACTTGGCCGCCACCGCCGTGGTGTGTGGGTAGCGGATCTCATCTCCGGGTTTGGCCAACACCTTACCCTCGCGCACCAAGGCGATCACCAGTTCTGTCTGCGGCTGGCTCTGGGCCCGTTGCCCAGTACGCGGCCAGCGGCGTCTATGACGACACCGACATGAATGTCAAGTTGGGTGTCAACGCCCAGAATGATTTCTACGCGACTTTCTTGGTTTTCCATGCGATCTCCTTATGTTCAGAAACAGTGGCGTCACCAAACCATACAGAAGGACAGGACACTCAAGGTGCAGAACAAGGCTCCTATTAGGTCACTTGCAGCAGGCCCGGCATTGCCGAGATGAGCGCTGCAATCGGCCGACAGGTCAACGCAAAGACATGGCGCCGATCCCAGCACGGGTCAGACCAAATACAGCACTCAGCTCAATATTAGGATGAGTGTCCCAGCACTCACCGCGCCGACTCATGCTGCAGGTTGCCCACCGCACGGCGCGAGTACAAGTCCAGTACCACTGCCACATACAGCCAGCCCTCAGCCGTCCATACATAGGTGAAGTCAGCCACCCAGCGTTAATTGGGCTCGGCAGCCATAAACTGCCGGTCCAGAATATTGGCCGCAATGCTGTGTTCAGGACGTTCACCGCTGTCCCCAGGTAGTCGCCTGCGTTTGCTGCGCGCCTTTAGCTGGGCAGCCTGCATCAGGCGGGCCACCCGGTTCTCTGAGCAGGTCTCGCCCCAGTCCTGAAAGTCGCGCCACACTCTGGGCGAGCCGTAAGTGCAGTCACTGGCTGCAAAGCTTTCTCGGATGCGTGTCGTCAGTCGTGCGTTGGTCTGGCTGCGCTGGCTGGGCGCACGCGCCCCTCGGTCGTATTACCCACAGGCTGAGACAGTCATTACCCGGCACATCACCCTGACCGGCCACACCGTGCGATGTCGGGCGATGTCGGGCGATGAAGCCGTACTTTACGATGGGTCCTTCGCGAAGTAGCCTAGCGTTTTTTTACGATGTCGCGCTCCATCTTGACCCGGACCAGCTCGCGTTTGAGTCGCTCGATTTCCTGGCTCTGCTCGTTCTTCTGAGGCCGATCAGTCGCTTTGCCTGCCGCCCCTGAGCCTAACTCCTTGACCCAGCGCCGCAGCACGCTTTCGTGCACGCCCAGGTCTTGTGCAACCGTGGCAACTGCGTTGCCAGGCTGCATTGCTTGCCTGACCGCTTCGCGCTTGAACTCTGCACCAAACTTTCTTCGGATATTTCCCATTTCTCACTCTCCTCGCTCTTTCAGCGTTTAAGAAAGTGTCCGTTATTTCAGGGGCATCCCAGTAATCGATCGCTTCGTGCTCGCGCACAACGAGAATCCCAAGTCCTTCATCTGGACGGCAAATGCCCGCGACATTGTGGAGAAAGTTATGCGGGTCAAAGTAAAACAGATAAAGGTTCAAACAGCGTGAGACAGTGCGATAGGAAACCCGTCTTGAATGCCGCACGACCTACCTTCGACCGAAACCAGCTCCTGAGTAATAATTAGCTCAAAAAAGGAGATTGCGATGAACTGGAACCATGGTGTGGTCCGCAGAATTGCCTGCGGTGTGGCGGCGGTGGCGTTCTGCGGCCTGGCATCAGCCTACCCCGACCGACCCATTACCCTCATCGTGCCTTACCCACCGGGCGGTGGCGCCGACACTCTTTCGCGCGCGGTGGCCATCAAGCTAGGCGAACAGCTGGGGACGCGTATCGTCATCGACAACCGCAGCGGTGGGGGCGGCAACGTAGGTATCGCGGCGGTGGCGCGGGCAGCTCCAGACGGCTATACGCTGGGCTTTCCAGCCAACGTCCAGATGTCGATCAATCCCGGCCTGTACCCCAGCATGGGGTTTGATCCGGATCGCGACCTCACGCCGGTGGGCATGGTGGGGCGCTTTTTTTTCCTGCTGGTGGCGCACCCCAGTCTCAACGTCACTGACCTCAGGGGCCTCATCGCCCTAGCGCGTAGCAAGCCCGGGGAGCTGTATCACGGATCGTCGGGTAACGGCTCGCCGCAGCATCTGGCCGGTGCGATGTTTAACAGCAAGGCCGGCGTCAAGCTCACGCATGTCCCGTACCGGGGCACAGGGCTGTCCATGACGGACCTGCTCGCCGGGACTACCCAGGTGCAGTTCGCGACCATCCCGGTGGTGCAGCAGCACATCCAGGCCGGCAAGCTCAAGCCGATCGCCGTGACCAGCCTTAAGCGCCAGCCCAACCTGCCGGATGTCCCGACGCTCGATGAATCGGGGCTCAAGGGCTTCGATGTCGACGCCTGGTATGCCCTGTACGCGCCTGCTGCCACGCCGCCGGACATCGTCCGCAAGATCAACGAGGCGCTGAGGCGGACCTTGGCCGACCCCGAGGTGCAACACCGCCTGACCGAGCTGGGTATTGAGCCCTTCTACGCCACGCCGGAAAACACCCGCCGGCTTGCGCGTTCTGATCGCGAACGCTGGGGCAAGGTGATCCGGGAAGAACGCGTCAGCATCGACTGATTCCGTTCCCAAACCATTCCTATAGGTCGTTGCTTCGCCTTGCCGCGCTACAGCACTGTCTTCGGCTTCGCGCCTACTCTAGAAATAATTTAATAATGGAGTGAGGCACGGCATGGAAAAAGTGAACCACACAGTCCTTTCCGGGAAAGGTTTCGACACATGACGCCCACCATCGTTCCCGACGAGATCGCGGCCGCGACTGCGCTCTGGTTGCAGCAGGCTCACAAGGAAAGCCGTCCGTTCACGGGGCTGCCGCCAGAATTCGCGCCGAGCAATGACACTGACGCATACGCCGCGCAAGCCGCTTACGTGGCGGCCCTGTGTCGGCGACGCGCCACCAGGCTTGCCGGCTACAAAATTGCGCTCACCTCCCAGGCGATGCGCAACATGGTCGGCTACGGCAATTCGATCTCCGGCTGCTTGCTGGCGGACCAAGTGGTGCCCAGCGGCAGCGTGCTGCGCACCGCCGGTTACGGCAGGCTGGCGGTGGAATTCGAAGTGGCGTTTCGCTTCGGTGCAAGCTTTCCGCTCGACGTTGCCGCACGCGAGCCGGACCGGGCCACGCTGCTGCCCTACCTGGTCGCCGCGCACGCCGCGATCGAGCTTGTCGACGACCGGCACGCGGTCTATTCCAGGCTGCCGCAGGAGATCCTCACGCTCGTCGCCGACAACGCCTGGAACGCGGGCTTGGTGCTTGGTCCCGAGGCCGCCGGCTGGAAGCACGCCGACCTAGGCACGATGCAGGGCATCGCGCGCATCAACGGCAGCGAAGTCGGCCGCGGCCATGGCCGTGACATCCTGGGCCACCCGCTGGACGCCCTGGCCTGGCTGGTGCATCACCTGGCCGGACGCGGCATCGCCTTGTGCGAAGGCGACGTAGTCACCACCGGCAGCATGGTCGCCACCAAGTTCCCGCTGCCGGGAGACCGCGTAGATTTCGAGATCGACGGGCTTGGCGCCGTGCACTGCGAGGTCCAATGACTGTTCCCGCCGCATCTGCGCCAGAGTCTACACACGCTGTACTCGGCCAGTTGCTGGCGTGTGCCGGCCTACCGACAAGCACCATGCCCTCGCCCCCCCTTACTGCGCACGACCCGCTGCTGCCTTGTGGCAGCCACATCACCGCTGCGGCCACCGCCGTGCACCAGGCGCTCGGCCTGCTGTTGCGGGAGTTGGGCGGAGCCGGTGGGCCGGCGCCGCCCAGCGTCGACCCGGGCCATGCTACCGCCTGGTTGCGCAGCTACCGGTACTTCAGTGTTCAAGGCACCGAGGCGGCGTCGCCCTTCGATCCCCTCACGGGCTTTTACTGCACCCGGGACGAACGCCATTTCTACTGTCACTGCAATTTTCCGCACCACAGCCGCGGGCTGGCTTTGCTTTTGGGCGTTGCCGCTGAACGCGCTGCGCTGGCCTCAGCCATCGCGACCTGGAGCGCTGCCGACCTGGAGTGCGCCATGGCCGAACGGGGCTTGTGCGGAGGCGTGGTCCGCACCGCCGGGGAGTGGCAGGGCCATTCGCAGGCGCTCGCCGTAGGATCGCTGCCGCTGTTCGAGTTGCGACGGATCGCCGAAAGCTCCGCTAAGGCGCCACCCGCTGGCGGCGACGCCCTTGCCGGCCTGCGCGTGCTGGACCTCACCCGTGTCCTGGCAGGCCCTACCTGCACGCGGCTGCTTGCCGACCAGGGCGCCGATGTCGTGCGGATCACAGCGCCGCATCTCCCGGACTCCGGATTTCTCGACTGGGACACCGGTGTCGGCAAGCGCAACGCTTTCCTGGATCTCAGGCAGCCGGCCGAGCGGCGCGAACTCTGGCGTTTGGTGGAAACCGCCGATGTCTTTTGCCAGGCCTACCGGCCGGGAGCAATAGCCGCCCGGGGGTTCGATCCGCTGGCACTGGCGGCGGCACGTCCCGGGATTGTTTGCGCCAGCCTCAGTGCGTACGGGGGTGTCGGACCCTGGGCCGACCGCCGCGGCTACGACACACTGATCCAGTCCGTAACGGGACTGGCGCTTTCTGACAGCGAGGATGGTCTGCCCCGGCTGATGCCTGTGCAGGCACTCGACTACCTAGCCGGCGGCATCCTGACTGTCGCCATCTGCGCTGCGTTGCGCCGGCGTTCACAAGAGGGCGGCTCATGGGCGGTCAGCACTTCCCTGGCCCGCGTCTCGCGCTGGCTCACCGACATCGGACAGGTGCCGCGGGACGACTGGACGCGCGCACCGCATGAATTCACCGCCAAGCAACTGGCACCGTGGACCATGGAACTGGAGGGTCCGCTCGGGCGGACACGCCACCTGCGCAGTCCCTTGCAAGCCGTCCATCCTCTGAGGCCGCCGAACCGCCTCGGCGCCAACCCCGCGCACTGGAGCCTGCCCGGACAGGCGTAGTACAAAGCGTTATGTCTTGATGCTCCCCAGTTGCCCGATTGCCAGCCCCAACCTTGCAGGCATGCTCGCCAGTGTTGAATTCCACCCAGAATTGACCCCGTGCCTGCCGTAGTCCAAGACTCGACGGTCCAGTCGGCACGCTCAACAATACCGACGAAGTTGACGAGTTCGCCGCGCCGCAACGGTTACTGGATCACGTGACCGCCGGGCCCAATCCAGTTGGTCGCTACGGGCGCACGGAGGTGTTCGGGCAGTTCCGCTGCCGATATGACGTCCCTCCAAGCCAGGCAATCCGAAAAGGCCGGCTTTTCTCGGTCGACTATCGCTTGACAGACTGCGGAATGCACGCCGTCTGCGCCAACAAGGATGTCACCAACGATTTGGCGGCCATCCTCAGTCTTGGTGGGGTTGCTATCAGTCTGAACGCGACGCGTAGGATAACAGGCTAATGTTCTGCAAGTAAGACGTCGCATTACTTTTGGTTGCCAAACGCAACGCCATATCGCCAGCAATCGGTCAACAAGTCCTTCATTTTTACGTTGTTAGTGGTATTCCCACGAAAAGTTCATCATGCGTAAATTTCTGATCTCCGCTTTGACTTCAGTCGTGTCGCTCTCAGCTGTCGGTTTGGCATCCGCTGCAAATCCAGTTGGTGGGGCATCACACGGAACGGGTGCTGCAAGCACCAATTCGGACGGAATCAGATCCACAGAACGGAACTTTGGGAAAGAACGCACTGGACACCGCATTGGAATCAAGGCAAAGGAGAAAGCGGTATCCAATTCCAATGGAACGAAGTCTCTTGATAAAGACAAGGGTAAGGATCGCGCTGCAAATCGCCACCACCGCACCCGTAACAATGTCCCCCGTAAATAAATAGACCCATAGCCTGCTTCGATGCGGTAAGCCCCTTTCCTGCTCAACTAACCCTCCTCGACCACCGATATAACATTCCCATGATTAAAAAATCAAAATCCACCATGCCTGGCGCTGTTAAATCAGCCGTCTTTCTGTTGATCGTCAGCATCTTGCTGCCCATCTGGGGAGGAAGCAATGCCTATGCCGACCCGCCTCCCTGGGCACCCGCGCATGGCTACCGAGACAAACACAAGCATGGCCATGACAACGACGAACGGGAAGACGAGGACGATGACAGGCGAGGCGTTATGGTGGTTCCTGCGCAGCCTGTGTACGTCGCCCCTTACGGCATTTCACAGGGAACATGCAACCGTAAGCTATTGGGTCAGGTATTGGGTGGCGCAGCTGGTGCGGCCATCGGTTCGCAGATCGGCGGTGGAAGGGGAAATACTGCGGCCATTATTGGTGGCGGTATCTTGGGCGTGATCGTTGGTGGCAACGTCGGACAGTCGATGGATCGCGTGGATCAGGGCTGTGTCGGGCAGATACTTGAACATGCTCCAGATGGTAGACAGATCGCCTGGACTGACCCAAGTAATGGCGGCCAGTATCAAGTCAGACCTGATAAGCCCTACAAAAACCGTGATGGGCAATATTGCCGCCAATATCTAACTAATGCAGTGATTGACGGCTACACCCGTCAGGTCACCAGCACAGCTTGCCGACAGCCTACCGGTGTGTGGCAGATGATCAACTAGCAGCAGCTTAAGCCTCAGGCTTTTGGAAGCCTGGCCGGTACTACTTAAAACTCGTACTCTGCATGGAGTCGAAACGTATTGCGGGCAGTGTTACTGTGCTGCCCCACGCCGCTAGAAGCGCCAGAGAGAATAGCCATCGCGCGTGCGCGCGAAAGTAGTCACGATCGATGATAAGGTCAAAGATTTGATCAAGGAAAACTCACATCATAAGGGTCACGTTGACCACCGGCGCCACGCCCAATATGCGGCGCCGGCCCAAATGGCGACGATGAAGACGACGGCCACTCGGCTCACGGGCTTGGCGTTACCGGAGGCGAGCCACTCGTCTGCCCGCGAGCGCGATTCTGTGATCACGTCGCTTGGAAGCAGGCGCAGGGTCAGCCAGATCAAGCCGGGAAGCAGAATGGCGTCGTCGACGAAACCCAGCACTGGAATGAAGTCGGGGATGAGGTCGATGGGGCTTAGCGCGTAGCCCACAGCGAAGATCGCGAGAGCCTTCGCCGTCCACGGGGTGCGCGGGTCGCGCGACGCGAACCACAACGCAACGGTCTCGCGCTTCAAGCCGCGCCCCCACTTTTTGACGCATTCTATAAATTTCATGAAATTTACTTTCATCACAATGAAGTTTAAACACCACAGTAAAAAGAGGCTGCCAGGCCCGAGCTGATGACGGGCCCAAGTCTCCCTTGGTCCCGTCACGGCAGTGAGTTGGGCCGGATCAAGACTCCTCCGGGCTACGCCCTTCAAATGGACAGCGCATACTCTGCGTAACACTAACGTTCAGGAGCGCGCCATGCCCGATTCACCTTCAAAACCCCGAGTCCTTCTCTTCGGCGTCAACGAGACGCTGCTCGACCTCACGCCGCTAAAGCGCCGTATCTCGGATATCTTGATCGATCCGAGCAAGGCCGAGCTCTGGTTCGCCACCATGCTCTAGTATTCCCTGGTTATGACCGTGGCCGGCCAATACGCGGCGTTTCCGGACGTCGGCGCGGCAGTCCTGCGGATGCTCGCGCGAAACAGCGACTTGGCGATGAGCGAAGACGACGCGAAGCAAGTCCTATCAGTCATGCGCGAGCTCGCGCCCTACCCCGACGTGGCGCCGGCCTTGAAGCGACTCAAAGCCAGCGGTCTGCGCCTGGCCGCCTTGACGAACTCCTCGGAAGCGGGCGTGAAGGCCCAGGTGGACAACGCGGGGCTGTCCGAATTCTTCGAGCGGCAGCTAAGCGTCGAGTCAGTCGGTAAGTTCAAGCCCCACGCTGAGGTCTATGCATGGGCTTCCCGCGAGATGCGGTCGCTGCCGGGCGAGTGCATGCTCGTGCCCGCGCACGGCTGGGACGTGGCCGGCGCGAAATGGGCCGGCATGCGAACCGCCTTCATCGCGGGGGGGGTCAGCAAAAGTTTCCATTGGCCCCGGAGCCGGACGTCGACGTCGCCGACCTGACGGCGCTGGCCTACGAGCTCGGCGCCTAGCCCATAGCGTTCTCGATCCGCGAGTCGAGGTCTAACGCGGTCTCCGCGAGCACCTCTAGGCTCTTGTCCTCCAAAACGTCACGCGGCTTGCGCGTTGCGAGGATCTCGTCGCGCTCTGCCAAAACGCGTCCGATCTCCACGCCGCACAGCCGGACGAGAGAGACGATCATGCGGTCGATGTCGGGGTGGCCCGTGTCGAGTTCAATCTCCGAAAGCAGCCGCGCGGTGTGCTCGGCCCCGAGCATCAGGTCGCCGGTGACCCAGGAGTTCACAGCGAACAGGCTGATTGGCAGCCCCTTGGCGTCGAGCCCGATGGCGATCAAGTGGCGGGTGCCCGCCTCGCTGCGAGGGTTGCTGCACAGCTTTCGAAACGCGCGCTCGTCGGGAGTGGCGGGCAGGCCCTTCCACAACGCGCGACGGGCGAACAGATGGATGTGCCCATGCTCGGAGCCGGCAGGCCGGTCCTCAGGAGCGTGGGAGTGATAGAACCACTGGTAGCGGCCGCCCGAGTCGATGGCGTCGTCGGCGGGCAGCCGCTCCCATTGAACGGGCGGCGCCTCGGCCAGCAAGTCGCCCAAAAGGTGGGCTCCGCGCTCAGCCAACCTAGCGTAGACGCCGAGCAAGTCGGCCGCGGCTTTGGCCGCCCCCTCGTCGGGGCGACCAGGAGACGCCACGGGCCTCAGTTCTTCGCGCCGCACTTGGCGCCGCTTTTAGCTCCACACTTGGCCCCGCACTTGGCCCCGCACTTGGCGGCGCCCTTGTGATGCGAGGTCTTGTGCTTGGCACCGCACTTGCCCATCTTCTTGTGCATAGCGCCGCACTTCGCCATGCACTTGGCTCCGCATTTCGCGGCTTCCGTTTGGGCTGGGGCGCCAGCGCTCGGAGCTGCAGCTTGGGCCGACACGGCCATGGGAAGGGCCAGAGTTGCGGCCGTGAGGGCGGCCAGCGAGGTCCGTTTGAGGTTGTTCATGAGGTGTTCCTTGTGATGTTGATGCAAAAAGGTAAAGTGGAGAATATTTTCCCACCAATGTTTAAGAGGGCCCCGGCAGTCAAACGGGTTCGCAGGCATCGAAAAATATATTTGCGCCGCCGCGAACCGAACCGTGCTTCCGCCCCCTCTTACCCTTGTGACCAACTCAGGAAAAAGCCACGACCATGAAATTTGCCAAACCCTTCCTAGCGATCGCCCTCTCAGTCGTCGCCACGTTCTCTTGGGCCGGAGCTTCCGAGCCATACACCCAGGCGCGTTTCGACAAGCTAGCTGCGCAGGGTAGGCCTACCATAGTGGCCGTCCACGCCAGTTGGTGCCCCACGTGCAAGGCCCAAAAGCCGATCGTCAGCGAGCTTCTGGGGCGGCCCGAATTCAAGAATGTGACCGAGCTGGTCGTCGACTTCGACACCGACAAACCCCTTTTGAAGAAATACAAAGTCTCGATGCAGAGCACCCTGATCGTCTTCAAGGGCGGCAAGGAAGTTGGACGCTCGATCGGCGACACCACCAAGGCCGGCATTGAAGGCCTGGTGAAGAAGGCTGCGAATTAAGCCATGGATTTCGGCGCGGGTTCCTACGCGTTCAGCCTCGCCGCGGGCGTCCTCTCGACACTCTCGCCGTGCGTGCTGCCGATCGTGCCCATCCTGTTGGGGTCGGCCGCTAACGCGCACGCGAAGGCGCCGCTGGCGCTCGCCGGAGGCCTCGCGCTCTCGTATGCGATCGTAGGGAGCCTGCTCGCCTGGGCCGGATCGAACCTTGGAGTCGACCCCACCGTGTTCAAGATGGTAGGCGCCGCCATCATGGGCGCGCTCGGACTGGTGTTGATGTCGGGGAGCTTGCAGCGCCGATTCGCCTCGGCGACCGCCGGCATCGGCGACGCCGGCAACCAGGCCCTCTCGCGCATGCGCCTCGACGGCCTCTTGGGGCAGTTCGCGATCGGGCTCATCTTGGGTGTCGTATGGAGCCCCTGCGTGGGGCCGACTCTAGGCGCCGCCATCGTGCTGGCCTCCCGAGGCTCCAACCTCCCGCAGGTCGCAAGCCTCATGGGCGTGTTCGGGATCGGGGCCGCGCTGCCGGTGCTCGCGCTGGCCTACGCCTCGCGCTCGGCGATGTCGAAAATGCGCGGCTCGATGATGCGTGCGGGCCAAGCGGGCAAAACGTTGCTAGGGGTGGCTCTCGTGATTGTCGCGGCCGTAATTTTGCTTGGGCTCGACAAGCTTGCGGAGGCCTGGCTTGTGGACCGCTCGCCAGCCTGGCTCACCGAACTCACCACCCGCTTCTGAGGATGCCAATATGAGCGTCCCGTCCGCCGATCGCACCGACCTGATCCTCGCCGCCCAGACCGGCGACGTCGGTTCGGTCGAACGATTGCTTGCGGTCTGTCAGGCGGACGCGCGCCGCTACGCCCGCAGGCACTGCCACGCGAGCGACGTCGACGATGCGGTGCAAGAGGCGCTGCTGACGATCTCGCGCAAGGTCCACGGCCTCAAAGCAGCCGCCGCCTTCTCCTCGTGGCTCTTCGTCGTGATCAAGCGCGAGTGCCGGCGCCTCGAACGGATGATGTTTCGACACGAGCCGCTGCCCGACGAGCTGGCCGAGGAGCAGATGCTCAGCCGGCCCGACGCCGCGCTTCGCATCGATCTAGCACGCGCGCTCGAATCGCTGCCGGCCCACTACCTCGAAGTGGTGCTGCTGCGCGACTTCGAGGAGCTCACCATCGGCGAGATCGCCCAGCGCTTGGGCGAGCAGCCCGGGGCGGTCAAAAGCCGGCTCCACCGCGCGCGCGCGCTTGTGCGCGAATACATGCTGTCCGAAGGACCGGGCCACGCGCCCGAGCGTTGAGCCGGCGCCCGAACTCAACGGAGAAGCAGCAGTCAGGCCCTTACATCGAGTTTTTGTCTGAATGCTAGGTAGTCGTGAGCAGACTGCTCTGGGCGTTCCACCATCGGGAGATGGCCTGCACCTTCCATGGCCACGACGGAGCTGTTGGGAAATATTTTGGCCAAAGGGGCGTAGGTAATGCACTCCCTCAATTAGAACGCTGTCCTTGAGACGTTCGCGAATTGTTCGCGCGTCATATTTAATCCTTGAGGACAGCTCATCAGTGGTGAGATATGTCTGACTAATCATTGAAAGCTCCTTTACAATCTAGGTCGCAAGCGATATAAATATTTATCACTTGATGCCTATAATGTGCATTAAAGCAACCATTTCAAGTCTTTTGATAAATATTTTTATCTTTCGTCAACTTTTACCGACATGATCAGATTCAAACTCGGTGAAATGATTGAGAAAAAGCAATTCGCCGAAGGACGGCGAGTGACAATCAACGAGATCGCGACGTCTACTGGTTTGAACCGAATGACGCTATCTAAAATCCTCAACTTGAAAGGCTACGGTACTGGTACCGACACAATCGATCGGCTATGCGAGTACTTCGGTTGTGAAGTGCAAGAGCTAATGGAGCACTTATCAAAAGATCCGGTCTAACTGCGTATGCATGCACGGTCAACAGACTAAGCTGTTAAGACCGCAATGGGCCATGATCTGACGTACGCGAATGACCGGTAACTGGAAGTTGAAATATATCTACTAAAGCGGGTGACGTCCAAACGGCACCCTCGCTGAGGTTAATACGAACCAGTCGCCCGTCCAACCGGTGAATCACCCGTTGACTGAAATGTCGTTCTAAGGGGATGCTGGTTCCAGCGCCCAGCTATATGACGATGGGTCGCGTCTGGCAAAAGGACTACGCCAACCACAGCGAGGCGATGGTGGATGTGGATGACTACATTGTTGGCTTCTACAACTGCACGCGACTGCACTCCACACTGGGGATTTTTCACCCAACGCTTCTGAGCATAAATCGGCGACTCCACATCCTATTGAGGTGTCCGAAATAACTTGACCACCACAGTTGCTTGCGCGTTGGCTTACGCCGCCGGACCTGAAACGAAGACATCACTGAAGAAGTGATGCGGGTCCAACCCGCACTCGTCCACGCAGGCTTTCTTGACCGAAGCCACCATCCCCGGCGAGCCGCAGCAATACACCTCGTGTCCCACGAGCGAGGGGTAGTTCGCGCGAACCGCATCGTCCACCCGACCCAGGAATCCGCAAAGCGCTTCGGCGTCGGCCGGGTCTTCAACCGCAGCTAGGAAGTTGAAGCCGGACAGCATTTTTTTCCACTTTTCTACCGCTGACATTAGGTAGAGACCGGTACGGTTGCGGCCGCCCCAGACCAGCGTGACGGGTCGCTTCACGCCCTTCTTTAGCATGTCGTCCAGCAGCGACTTCACAGGCGCGAAGCCGGTGCCGCCTACTACGCACAGCATCGGGGCCTGCGTTTCTTCCTTCAGCTCGAAGCTGCCGTAGGGCAGTTCGATCTGCAACTGGTCCCCGGCCTTGAGGTTCAGCACGATCTGCGTGAACTGCCCGCCCGCCACGTGACGGATGTGCAGCTGCAGCATATCGCTCTCGTGCGGCGGGTTCGCCATGGAATACGAGCGCCGGCTGCCGTCCGGAAGAGCAACCTGAAGGTACTGGCCTGCTTTGAAGCGCGCGCGGTGTCCAGCGGGCAACCGCAGCTGCAGCACGTTAACGTCGTTGGCCGCCAGCGTGTTGCGGAACACCTTGACGGTGAAGGTCTTGCGCGCGTTGGGGTCCACGCGATGCCAGGCCTCGGGCACTATCTCCAGGTCCGACTTCGGATGGCACTGGCAGAACAGGTGCTTGCCGGGCGGCGTGACTTCGCCGGCAGGCGGGCACTCGATTTCTCCAGCGGAAACCGCTCCGGCGCAATTGCCGCACACACCCTTACGGCAAGAATAGGGCATCTCGATGCCGGCCTTCAGCGCGGCATCCAGGATATTCTGGTTGCCTTCGCAGGCGAAGCGTAGGTCGGTGCCGGCGATGCGGATGTCGTAAGTCATGCGTTCATCCCGCCGAGCAGCCGCAAGCTGCGCAGCAGCGCATCGGGTCTAGCGATGCCTTTGCCGGCGATGTCCATTGCGCTGCCATGCCCAGTGCTCGCGAGCAGGACTTCGGCGCCGATTGAAATCGCGCTGGCCGCCTGCGGCGCCAGCATCTTCACCGGAATGTGCCCCTGGTCATGCAGCATCGCGACGTAGAGGTCGTGCTT
>JANYFF010000462.1 GCA_025362825.1 Polaromonas sp.
CGTTGACCACGAGCTGCGTCACGGCGGCGGCGAGCACGCTGGCGAAGTAGAACGTGAGGTAGCGGTTGCGGCCCCAGATCTGCTCCAGCTCCGAGCCGAACATCCATAGCCCGAGCATGTTGAAGAACAGGTGGTTGAAGCTGCCGTGGATGAACGCGTAGGTCACCACCTGCCACGGCATGAAGTGCTCGCCGATGGGCCACAGCCCGAAGTTGACGAAGAGGCCGCCACCGAGCAGCTGGTCGAGGAAGAACATGGCCACGTTGGCGAGCAGGAGTGCCTGCGTGACGGGGGGAAGCGGCGGCATGCGGGGGTCCGGTCTAAGAGGTCGGGACGCCGAGTCTACGGCCGGCGTGTGGCACACTGCCCGCCGCTTCAGCCCCTGCCCCGGTGGTGAAATTGGTAGACGCGCGGGACTCAAAATCCCGTTCCGCAAGGAGTGCCGGTTCGAGTCCGGCCCGGGGCACCACCGAAGCGCCGCTCGGTCTGCTCGGCCACAATCGCGGTCAACGACAATGAGCGCCCAAGTCCCCCGCTACCCCACCCTCGAAGACGTGATCGGCCGCACGCCGGTGGTGCGCCTCGTGCGCCTGCCCGGCGAAGCGAACGCGGTCCGCGGAAACGTAGTTCTCGGCAAACTCGAAGGCAACAACCCAGCCGGTTCGGTGAAAGATCGGCCCGCGATCAGCATGATCAAGCGCGCCGAGGAACGCGGCACGATCAAGCCGGGCGACACACTGATCGAGGCGACCTCGGGCAACACCGGCATCGCGCTCGCCATGGCGGCCGCGATACGCGGCTACAAGATGTTGCTGGTGATGCCGGAAGACCTGAGCATCGAGCGCGCACAGACCATGAAGGCGTTCGGTGCCGAACTCATCCTCACGCCGCGCTCGGGCGGCATGGAGTGCGCGCGCGACCTCGCCACGCAGCTCGAGAAAGACGGCAAGGGCCACGTGCTCGACCAGGTCGCCAACCCCGACAACCCGCGCGTCCACTACGAGACCACCGGCCCGGAGATCTGGAACGACACGGCCGGCCGCGTCACCCACTTCGTGAGCGCGATGGGCACCACCGGCACCATTACCGGCGTCTCGCGCTTCCTGAAGGAAAAGAACCCGGCCGTGCGCATCATCGGCGCACAGCCGAACGAAGGCTCGCGCATCCCGGGCATCCGCAAGTGGCCCGAGGCCTACCTGCCGAAGATCTACGACCCGAAGGCGGTCGACGAGCTGGTCTACGTGAGCCAGGTCGACGCCGAGGAGATGACGCGCCGGCTGGCCGCCGAAGAAGGCATCTTCGCCGGCATCTCGGCGGCGGGCGCGTGCTGGGTCGCGTTGCAGATCGCGGCGCAGGTGGAAAACGCGACCATCGTCTTCATCGTCTGCGATCGCGGCGACCGATACCTTTCGACCGGTGTGTTCCCGGCCTGACGACCTGCATGAAATACGAGACCACGTTCTGCACGAATTGCGCCACGCGCCTCGAGCCGATTTCACTCGAGGAAGACGGCGGTGCGAAGACCCGGCTGCGCTGCCCGGCGTGCGGCTGGTCGCACTGGAACAACCCGACGCCCGTGCTCGCTGCGGTGATCGAGCTCACCGATCGCGGCGGGCAACTGCTGCTGGCGCGCAACGCCGCCTGGCCCGGCAAGTTCTTCGGTCTCATCACCGGCTTCATGGAAGCGGGCGAGACGCCGCAGGAAGGGATCGCGCGAGAGGTCAAGGAAGAGACTTCGCTCACGGTGGACGCGCTCTCGCTGATCGGCGTCTACGACTTTCAGCGCATGAACCAGATCATCATCGCGTACCACGCCGCCGCGCATGGCGAGGTCGTGCTCTCGCCGGAGCTGGTTGACTACCGGACGATCGCGCCCGAGAAGGTCAAGTGTTGGCCGGCAGGTACTGGCCAGGCGCTGGCCGACTGGCTGAAGACCCGTGGCATCGAGCCGCAATGGATGGACTTGCCACCCGGCAAGCGTGCAATCGAAGTCGACGTGGACCCGAATTGATGGACGCCCAGAAAGAGCTCGATACCCGCGGCCTCAACTGCCCGCTGCCCATCCTCAAGGCCAAGAGGGCGCTTGCCGACATGGCCACCGGCGACGTGCTCAAGGTCGTGGCGACCGACCCCGGCTCGGTACGGGACTTCCAGGCCTTCGCACGGCAGACGGGCAACGAGCTCGTCGAGCAGACGAGTGCGAACGACGAGTTCGTGCACTACCTGCGACGGCGCTAAGTCAAAGTGCGAGCGACTTCAGGTAAGCCCTGAAGTCGGCACCCAGCTCGGCATTCTCCAGCGCGAGTTCCACGTTGGCCTGCAGGAAGCCTTCCTTGCTGCCGCAGTCGTAGCGGCGGCCTTCGTAGCGATAGGCGTACACCTTCTCGTGCCGCAGCAGCCCGGCGATACCGTCGGTGAGCTGGATCTCGCCGCCCACGCCGCGCGGCTGCGCAGCGATCTCGGCGAACACGCGCGGAGTGAGGATGTAGCGGCCGGCCACGCCGAGGCGTGACGGCGCGACTTCAGGCGCCGGCTTCTCGACGATCTTCTCGATGTCGACCAGACGCTCGCCGACCACCTTGCCCGCGACGATGCCGTAGCGTCGCGTGTGCTCGGCAGGCACTTCCTGCACCGCGATGATCGAAGCCTGAGTGGCCTCGAACTGCTCAACCATCTGCGCCAGGATGCCTGGCGTGCCGATCATCAGGTCGTCGGGCAGGAGCACGGCGAAGGGGAAATCGCCCACCAGATGACGGCCGCACAGCACCGCGTGGCCGAGGCCGAGCGCCTGCGGCTGCCGCACGAACACGCACCCCATGTCGTCGGGCTTGACCGCGCGAACCGCTTCCAGCATCGCCTGCTTGTTCGACTTCTCGAGAGCCTCCTCGATCTCGAAGCTGCGGTCGAAGTGATCTTCGATCGCGCGCTTGTGGCGGCTGGTGACGAAGATCATTTCGCGCACGCCGGCCGCGTAGGCTTCCTCGACGGCGTACTGAACCAGCGGCTTGTCGACCACCG
>JANYFF010000466.1 GCA_025362825.1 Polaromonas sp.
GCGGTGACTACCTGGTAACTGAAGCCGGCCGCAATCATCAGGTCCGGCTTGAGCAGGCCCTTTGCCAGCAGCCAGGCCGGGCCTACTTCCCCGCCAAACTCCTCGTCGTAGGTGAATACCAGTTCAATGCCGCCTTTTGCGGGCCTGGCCACGGCTTCAAGTGCCCGGGTTGCGAATGTGAAGGTGGAGAAGTCGCACTTGCTGACTGCTGACGCGCGGCCATAGATCTTGCCGTCTTCAATCTCGCCGCCGTAAGGGTCTTTCGTCCAGCCTTCGCCGGGGGGCACCACGTCGCCGTGGGCGTTCATTGCAATGACCTTTCCGCCGTCTCCATACCTGCGGCGCGCCACCAGGTTGGTAATGGTTTCCAGTCCGGCGGCCTGCACCTCTGCCTGGGGTACTTCATATTTGTCCACGGCAATACCCATGGCCTCAATCAGTTCGGCGGCTCGCAGGGCATGGGGCGTGTTGTTGCCAGGTGGCGTATCTGTGGGCACCTGAATCAGGGCCTGGAGAAAGCGTACCTGTTCATCAAAGTGGGCATCGATCCAGGCGTCGAGTTGCTGGTAAATCTGATTCATGGAGTCTGGTGTCCGTTCAGGCGTCAAGGTGGGTTAGTAAGTGAAAAAAGGCTTCTGCGCCCAGTTGCATGTCGTCGCTGGTGGTACTTTCCAGCGGGTTGTGGCTGATCCCCGAGTTTTGACCACGCACAAATAGCATGGCTTGCGGCATGATTTTGTGAAGCTTCATCGCATCGTGGCCGGCCCCGCTGGGCATCGCATGGGCCGGCAGACCCAGCGACCGCACCGCGTCTTCCCAGCGCTTTTGCCAGTCGGGGGCACTCGGTGCAGCGGCTGCGCGCTCGGTTAGCTCTAGCGTGCGCTGCACGCCGCGGCGGGCACAGATGGCCTGCAGTTCAGCCAGCACATCGGCAGCCAGCGCATCACGTTGCGGATCAAGCGGTGCACGCATGTCGAGCGAAAACAGGCAGCGGCCCGGCACCACGTTGATGGAGCCGCTGGGCACCTGCAGCATGCCGACGGTACCCACCGAATCGCTGTCCTGCGATGCACGTTTTTCAACGTAGAGGATGAGCTCTGCCGCGGCTGCGGCGGCATCGCGACGGCGGTTCATGGGCGTGGTGCCGGCATGGCTGGCGGTGCCCGTGATCTCGCACAGATAGCGCACGCTGCCGTTGATAGACGTCACGATGCCCAGTGGCATGTCCGATTCATTGAGCACTGGTCCCTGCTCTATGTGCATCTCGACAAAGCCAAGGTAGTTGTCCGGGTTGCGCTTGATATCTGCAATAGCGCCCACTTCCAGCCCGGCATGGGTCATGGCTTCGCGCATAGTGATGCCGTCGGCGTCCTTCTGGTCGAGCCAGGCCGGCTTGAAGTCGCCGACCAGCGCGCCGGAGCCTAAAAACGTCGCTTTATAGCGCTGACCTTCTTCTTCGGCGAAGCCGACCACCTCGATATTGAAAGGCAGGCGTTTGCCTTGGCGATGCAGCGCACGCACGCAGGCCATGGGCGTGAAGATGCCGAGCCTGCCGTCGTACTTGCCGCCGTTGCGCACGGTGTCATAGTGGCTGCCGGTCAGCAATGTTTTGCCGCCTGCACCAGCTGCCCGGTAAATACCCACGACATTGCCAACGGCGTCGATGCTCACTTCGTCAAACCCGCAATCCTGCATGGTGCTTGAGATAAAAACTGCGCAGGCACGATGCGCATCTGTGAGGTATGTAACGGTGAGCTGGCCCTTCTCAAGGTAGCCGGTATCGCTGTACTGTGCGAGGTTTTCATGCCAGTCCCAGAGTTCGTTGCCCAGGGTGGGTTCTATGCCCAGTTTGTCGTTCAGCCGGATCTCGACAATGCGGTTGATGTTGCGCAGGCACTCCTTCAGTTCAAAGTCGGGGTGGCTTTCAAGACGGCGCGCAAAGGTGCTGATGATTTGCTGCTTGTCCAGCCCGGTACCGCGCGCGCCGCGTACCGCCAGGATGAAGGGAAAACCAAACTTATCGTTGTAGTCGTGGTTGAGCTGCTGGATGGTGGCGAACTCTTCGGGCGTGCATTGGGTCAGGCCAGCCTTGCCTTGTTCATTGGTGGACTCCGCGGTCAGGCTGTTGCTGACCATGGCTTTTCCGGCGAGTTCGGGGTGGGCCTGTATCAGCCTGACCTGTGCCTCGCGGCCAGCGTCTTCCAGCACCCGTGTCATCACATATTTGAGATGGGCAGGCGACTTGAACGGGCGTGCGGCAAGTGCTTTTTCAGCCACCCAGGGCGAATGCTCGTACAGGCCGTCGAGCATTTCAAGCGCCGCTGCAGGCGTGGCCTGGTTGATTTGTTCGAGGGTGATGGTCATGCCTTGCCGGCTCCTTGCGTTGCAAAAGGGTGGGTGGCCTGCCAGTGCCGCGCGATGTCGATGCGCCTGCAAACCCAGACATCGGCATGCTGGCCGATGTAGTCGAGAAAGCGCTGCAACGCCACGATGCGCCCCGGCCGGCCGAGCAGGCGGCAATGCATGCCGATGCTAAGCATTTTTGGCCGGTCTTCACCGTCGGGTGAGCCTTCTGCGTACAGCGCATCAAAGCTGTCGCGCAGGTAGATAAAGAAATCATCACCCTGGGCGAACCCCTGGGCCGATGAAAACCGCATGTCGTTGGTGTCCAGCGTATAGGGCACGATCAGGCGCGGCACAACGCTGCCATCGGTGCGCACAACCTGCATCCAGAAAGGCAGGTCGTCACCGTAATAGTCGCTGTCATACAGCAGGGCGCCATCATCGGCGACCAGCCGGCGTGTTTGCGGGCTGTCACGCCCGGTGTACCAGCCCAGCGGCCGCTTGCCGGTGAGTTGCGTGATGGCGTCCAGGCCGAGCCGCATGTGTTCGCGTTCGGTGGCTTCGTCAATCGACTGGTAGTTGATCCAGCGCCAGCCGTGGCAGGCAATTTCGTGGTCGAGCTCTACAAAGGCGGCTGTGGCTTCAGGGTTGCGCTGCAAGGCCATACCGACACCGAAGACAGTAAGCGGCAGTTTGCGCCTTTCAAATTCGCGCAGGATGCGCCACACGCCTGCACGCGAGCCGTATTCATAAATGCTTTCCATGCTCAGGTGGCGGTCGGCAAAGATCGGTGGGTTGAACATTTCCGACAAAAATTGCTCTGACCCGGCATCGCCATGCAACACCGAATTTTCAGCGCCTTCTTCGTAGTTCAGCACAAACTGCACGGCAATGCGGGCTTTGCCGGGCCACTGCGCATGCGGCGGGTTGCGGCCGTAGCCGGTCATGTCGCGCGGGTAGCCCGTTTCCGTTCCCGTTGAGGAAGATGATGACTTCATGACAGCGCCATCGATATGTCGTTGCTCGGTACCTTACGGTCGAACGCCAGGTTTTTTTCGACGCTCAGCAGGTGTTCGTTCATCAGCCTCACGGCGCGCTCCTCGTCCCGGGCGGCCAGCGCCTTGACGATGGCGGCGTGTTCGTCATTAGAGTGCTCGGCGGCAGTGGCGGTCTGGTACATCAGCGTGATCAGCGAGCAGCGAGAAATCAGCTCGCCCAGCAACTGGGCCAGCACCTCGTTGCCCATCAGCTCGGCCATGCGCACATGAAAGTCGCCCAATAGTTTGGTACGGCCGGCGGCATCGTTGCGCACTACGGCGCTTTTCTCCTGCGCCACATGTTCCTTCAGGGCCCTGATTTTTGCTGGTGTCACCTCGCGCACAAATGCTCGGGTCATCTCGGCCTCCAGCATGCGCCGGACGGCAAAGACTTGGCGCGCCTCAAGCACAGAAGGTGCTGCGACAAATGCGCCGCGTGCCGGCTCCAGCCGGATCAGGCGGTTTTGCGACAGCTGGAAGAGCGCCTGTCGAACGAGGGTGCGGGAGACGCCAAAATGGTCGGCCAGCTTTTGCTCGGCAAGCTTGGTGCCGGGATGCAGGCGGTGTTCGACGATGGCACGGGTGAGGGCGTCAACAATGGCGTTGGTTGAACTCGAAGGTGACGATGCAGAGGTGGAGGCGGTTGGTTCCATGAAAATCATCATAGCCGCTCAGTCTGAAACTGTATACACTTTCACTAAACCAACTGGCCTGAGGGCTGCCCTAACCTAGAAATCGCAGTTGATCGCTTGTAAACATCTCCAAGGCCCCTGTGAACATAAATCTTTTTGCCTTCGTTGGCCTTCACCGTTTGGGCGGCAACGCTATGCACGCGATTGCACTGCGCCCGCCGCGTCTGGCTGCGTTGCTCCTCCTTGCGGGCTCTAGCCCGCCGCGTCGTCACGCCTTGCCAGACACGCCGCTGGCGGCGCACTCGGGCGCATTCAACTGCGGTTTTTAGGTTTAAAGGACATCGCCATGGGCTTGAGCACACACGTACTGGACACCATGCACGGCACACCAGCCGCTGGGATGGGCGTCAGGCTTTACACCACCCAAGGCGACTCGGCCACCCTGGTCAAGGGTTTCACACTCAACGCCGATGGCCGCAACCCCGATGGTTTGCTCTATGACAGCGCCACGCTCAAGGCTGGCACGTACAGACTGGTGTTTGACGTTGCAGGCTACTTTGCTCTGCGCGGCGTAGTATTGCCGGAGCCGAATTTCCTGAGTGTGGTGAGCCTCGATTTTGGCGTGGCCGACCCAACCCAGCACTACCACGTGCCGCTGCTGGTGAGCCCCTGGAGCTATTCAACTTACCGGGGATCGTAAGCAGTTCCGCAGCGAATCCTTCGACAGGCTCCAGAAGCGAAGCCTCCGGCGAGTGGCGGCCTGCAAGGTGCAGAGAGCTACACGGAGTGAGCGAACGTGGGGGCTACGGCCGCCAGCGCCGGGCCGCCCCAAGC
>JANYFF010000528.1 GCA_025362825.1 Polaromonas sp.
CCGAAACCTCGCCAAAATTGCGGTAGCCCAGCAATTTGGCTTCTTCCAGGCGCAGGGCGAGGATCTCGCGAATAACGGCGCTGTTGTCAAATTTGCTGAACTCGGGCGGCGACTGGTCGCTGGCGCGGGTGCTGTAAGCCCGGTACAGGATTTCGCGCAGTGCGCTGCTGTCGGCAAACTGCATCACTGGCAGGTAGCTCGGCATTTTCAGGGTCAGCTTGTAGCCGGTCTTGCCTTCGGCTTCTGCCTGCTCACGGGCCGTCTGGACGGCATCGGCCGGGATGCCGGCGAGTTCGTCTTCACCTGCGTAATAGGCAAAGGCGTCGGTCGCATCCAGCGCGTTTTCGCTGAACTTCTGGCTCAACTCGGCTTGCAGCTCCTGGATTTTTGAAAAGCGTTCTTTGGCTGCACCCGTGAGTTCGGCGCCTGACAGCACAAAGTTGCGGATGGCATTTTTGTGCGCCTGGCGCTGCTCGGTATTTAGGCTGGCGGTGTCGATGGCCTTGTATTTGGTGTACAGCCGCTCGTCAGAGCCGAGGCGTGTCCAGTATTCGGTGACTTTGGGCAGGGCGGCGTTGTAGGCCGCGCGCAGCTCTGGCGTGTCCGCTACGCTGTTCAGGTGGCTCACAGCGCCCCAGGCGCGGCCGAGCTTTTCAGTGGCGACGTCCAGCGTGCCCGCAATGGCGTTCCAGTCAGCCAGAAAGTCGGGCGCCGTTACTTTTTCAAGGGCGGTGTCAGCCTCCGCGAGAAGCGCGTCAACAGCCGGGCTCACATGTTCGGGCAGGATGCGGTCAAACAGCGGCAGGTCAGAAAAGTCGAGGAGTGGATTGGTCATGACATATAGCTGTGGGCTGCCTGGGCAAATCAAAAGGGGCAGGCGACCGGCTTTGCGCCGGCCGGACGACAACGCTTCAGCCTTGCGAGCGCTTCTTCATGCTTTGCAGCTGGGGTTTCTTGGCGCGTTTTACGGTGCCGCCTGGTGTCAGGCGCTGGTTGCCCAGCACGCGCAAGACTTTGACTTCTGGCCGCTGGCCATAGCGCGAACTGTTTTTAAGCACTTTCACATCGCGTGGGCCGGACATGCGGTCTTCGTTGACCTTCTTTTCCTTCTCAGGCAGCGGCCGCCAGAGCACCAGCAACTTACCGATGTGCTGGATTGGGGCGGCGTTGAGTTCCGTCGTCAGGGTCTGGAAAATCGCCTCGCGGCCGGCGCGGTCATCAGATTGCACCCGCACCTTGATGAGCCCGTGGGCGTTAAGGGCGGCATCGGTTTCTTTTTTGACGGCGTCTGTCAAGCCGTCTGAGCCGATCATCACCACAGCGTTGAGGTGATGCGCCTCGGCGCGGTGGTCTTTGCGCTGGGCAGGGGTAAGTAGTATTTGAGCCATACGCCGATTATCGGTGACCTTGGGAAGTTTTGATGCGACGACAATCAGCACCATGAAAGCAAATACAAAGCCCACCGTCCCGGACAGCACCAAAGTGGCGAGAAAGTCAGACGCCAAGGGCAGCAAAGTCAACAAAGCGTGGCTGCACGACCACATCAATGACCCCTACGTCAAACTCGCCAAAAGAGAGGGCGACCGGGCGCGCGCCGCCTACAAGCTCAAGGAAATCGACGAAAACCTTGGCCTGGTCAAACCCGGCCATCTGGTGGTCGACCTCGGAAGCACGCCGGGCGCCTGGAGCCAGTACGTCAGGCGCAAGCTGTCACCGACTGGTGCTGCCGCAGGTACATTGAATGGTCAGATCGTCGCGCTGGACATGCTGCCGATGGAGCCGATTGAAGGCGTGGTGTTCATCCAGGGCGACTTCCGGGAGCCTGATGTGCTACAAATTTTGGAGCAGACTCTGGCGCAGGACGGAGCTCCGGCGAAGGTTGACCTGGTTATTTCAGATATGGCGCCGAATCTGTCGGGCATCGAATCTGCCGATGCTGCACGCATTACCGATCTGGTGGAACTGGCCGTGGACTTCTCGGTCCATCACCTCAAACCTGAAGGCGCACTGGTCGTGAAACTGTTTCATGGCGGCGCCTATGACCCTATGGTCAAGCTGTTCAAGGATACCTTCAAGACCGTCAAGCGCTTCAAACCCAAGGCGTCACGGCCGGGTTCATCGGAAACCTTTCTGGTCGGCCTGGGTCTGAAAAGCTGATCGTGGCAACCCACCCAGGCCGTGCAAACTGTTCAAAATAACCTAAACCCGCTTTGAACCAAGGGGTGTCAGGTAGGCTTTATGGGGTTTTGACCCTTGAAAGGCCTAAAATCAGGCGCATGTGCCACCCAAGTAGTTTTGGGTCATTACACCGGAGTCATCCTTGAACAATCAGTGGTTTTCAAAAATTGCAATCTGGCTGGTGATCGCCATGGTGCTGTTCACCGTCTTCAAGCAATTTGATACGCGTGGCGGCGGTGGTTCCAACTACCTCGGCTATTCTGACTTTCTTGAAGAGGTTCGCGGCAAGCGCATCAAGACCGCCACCATCGCCGAAGGCCAGGGCGGTACTGAAATCGTGGCCACCACGACCGATGACCGCAAGATTCGTACAACCGCAACCTATCTTGACCGCGGCCTGGTCGGTGACCTGATCGCCAACGACGTGAAGTTTGATGTCAAGGCGCGCGAAGAAGGTTCGTTGCTGATGACGCTGCTGGTTAGTTGGGGCCCGATGTTGCTCCTGATTGGCGTGTGGGTTTACTTCATGCGGCAAATGCAGGGCGGCGGCAAGGGCGGAGCTTTCAGTTTCGGTAAATCCAAGGCGCGGCTGCTCGATGAGTCTACCAATCCCGTCACTTTTGCCGACGTGGCCGGTTGCGATGAAGCCAAGGAAGAAGTCAAGGAAGTCGTTGATTTCCTGAAAGACCCATCCAAATTCCAGAAACTTGGTGGACGCATTCCCCGCGGCTTGCTGCTTGTTGGCCCACCCGGCACCGGTAAAACCCTGCTGGCTAAGAGCATTGCTGGTGAAGCCAAAGTTCCTTTCTTCTCGATTTCCGGTTCGGATTTCGTTGAAATGTTTGTCGGTGTCGGCGCATCCCGCGTACGCGACATGTTCGACAACGCCAAGAAAAACGCGCCCTGCATCATCTTTATCGATGAAATTGACGCGGTTGGCCGCCAGCGCGGCGCCGGCCTGGGTGGCGGTAATGACGAACGTGAGCAAACCCTCAACCAGATGTTGGTTGAGATGGACGGTTTTGAAACCAACGTCGGCGTGATCGTCGTCGCTGCGACCAATCGCCCGGACATTCTGGATGCCGCCTTGCTGCGTCCGGGCCGCTTTGACCGTCAGGTTTATGTCACGCTGCCCGATATCCGCGGCCGTGAACAGATTCTGAACGTGCACATGCGTAAAGTTCCGCTTGGTCAGGATGTCAGCCCCAGCGTGATCGCCCGCGGTACGCCAGGCATGTCCGGCGCTGACCTGGCCAACCTCTGCAACGAAGCCGCCTTGATGGCTGCGCGCCGCAGTGCCCGCACCGTCGAGATGCAGGACTTTGAAAAGGCCAAGGACAAAATTTTGATGGGGCCAGAGCGCAAGAGCATGGTCATGCCGGAGGAAGAGCGCCGTAACACGGCCTACCACGAGTCAGGTCATGCCTTGCTTGGCAAAATGCTCCCGAAGTGCGACCCGGTTCATAAGGTCACCATCATTCCACGTGGCCGCGCACTCGGCGTGACCATGAGCCTGCCCGCGCAGGATCGCTACAGCTACGATCGCGAATTTATGCTGAGCCAGATCAGTATGCTGTTTGGTGGCCGCATCGCTGAAGAAGTATTCATGAACCAGATGACCACCGGCGCCAGCAACGACTTTGAACGTGCCACCGGCCTGGCCCGTGACATGGTCACCCGTTACGGCATGACCGAAGCGCTGGGCCCCATGGTCTATGCCGAAAACGAAGGCGAAGTGTTTTTGGGCCGCTCGGTGACCAAGACCAACAATATGAGCGAAGCTACCTTGCAAAAAGTCGATGGCGAAGTTCGCCGAATCATCGACCAGCAGTACAAGGTCGCGCGTACGCTGATTGAAGACAATAAAGACAAGATGCACGCCATGGCCAAAGCGCTGCTTGAGTGGGAGACCATTGACGGCGACCAGCTTGACGACATCATCGCGGGCAAGGAGCCGCGTCCACCAAAAGACTGGACGCCGCGCAATCCTTCTGTCGGCGGCAGTGGCGGCCCCACAGGCGGCACACCTGCGGTCACGACCGATCCGGCGCCTACAGTAGCCTGAGTTCAACCTGTCGTCGTGGCCGGCATTTCGGATCGCTGATCCTGCCATGACAAGCTACCCACAAAAAGCTCAATTCACACGAATTGGGCTTTTTTTGTTTTGTCTCTTTTACAACCATGATCTGGCAAACCTCACGCTTTCAGATTGACCTGGCTGTGCCGCGTGTGATGGGCATCGTCAACGCCACACCGGATTCCTTCTCCGATGGTGGCAAATACTTCACGCCCGGTGGCAGCTATGCCAGCGTGAATGAGCATTGCGAGCAGCTGGTGCGCGATGGCGCCGACATGCTGGATATCGGCGGTGAATCGTCTCGCCCCGGCGCCTTGCCGCTACCGCTCGATGAAGAGCTGGCACGCGTGCTGCCTGTGGTCCGGCATGCCGTGCAGCTGGGCGTTCCGGTATCTGTGGACACCTACAAGCCCGAGGTCATGCAGGCCGTGCTCGACCTGGGTGCCGACATCATCAACGACATCTGGGCGCTCCGGCAACCCGGCGCGGTGGAGGCGGTTGCGCTGCACCCGGCCTGCGGTATCTGCCTGATGCACATGCACCGCGAGCCGCTGACCATGCAGGTTGAACCCATGCAGGGTAATGTGGTGGCGCAGGTGCTGGATTTCCTCATGCGCCAGGCCGCGGTACTTGAGGCTCTGGGCATTGCACGCACGCGCATCGTGCTGGACCCGGGCATAGGCTTTGGCAAGACGGTGGCCCAAAACTTTTCGCTCCTCGGTCGACAACGGGAACTGCTGACGGCCGGTTACCCTTTGCTGGCGGGCTGGTCGCGCAAGTCCTCACTGGCAGCGGTGACCAACACCTCCTTGGCATCTGTGGCTCAGCTCGACATAGCCGACCGCATGGTGCCGAGCGTAGCGGCTGCACTGCTGGCCGTTGATCGCGGCGCGCGTGTGGTGCGGGTGCATGATGTGCGCGAGACGGTGCAGGCTCTCAAAGTCTGGGCCGCCGCCGGGGCATCCCAATAATCGGATTCTCGGCATCCCGTCGATCAGCTGGCAGAAGTCAGCACCTAAAATCCAAAAAACAACAAGCCTCCTGAGGGACAAGCAACACATGACAAGACAATATTTCGGCACCGACGGCATACGCGGCACCGTGGGCCAGCCGCCCATCACCCCTGATTTTGTGCTTCGCCTGGCCCATGCCGTCGGTCGCGTTCTCAAACGTACAGAATCGCGGCCAACGGTGCTGATCGGCAAGGACACGCGCATTTCGGGTTACATGCTTGAAAGCGCGCTGGAGTCCGGCTTTAACTCCGCCGGTGTCGATGTCGTGCTGCTCGGACCGCTGCCGACGCCCGGCGTGGCTTACCTGACGCGGGCTCAGCGCGCCAGCCTGGGCGTGGTCATCAGCGCCAGCCACAACCCCTTTGCCGATAACGGCATCAAGTTTTTCAGCGCGAAAGGCAGCAAGCTGGATGACGACTGGGAGCTGGCGGTCGAGGCCGCACTTGCCGAGCCGCCGGTATGGGCCGACTCTGCCACGCTGGGCAAGGCACGCCGGCTTGACGACGCGGCCGGCCGCTACATCGAGTTTTGCAAAAGCACCTTTGCCAATGACCTCACACTGCGCGGCCTGAAGATCGTAGTGGATGGCGCACACGGCGCCGCCTACAACATCGCGCCCAAGGTCTTCCATGAACTGGGCGCCGAAGTGATTGCAATAGGCTGCTCGCCCGACGGCATGAACATCAACGACGGCGTCGGTGCGACCCACCCAGAAGCGCTGATTGCCGCCGTCAGGCAGCACAAGGCCGACTATGGCATTGCCCTCGATGGCGACGCTGACCGCCTGCAGCTGGTCGATGCCAGCGGCCGCCTTTTCAACGGTGACGAAGTGCTGTTTCTGATGGTCAACGAGCGACTGGCCCGCGGCGAGAAAGTGCCCGGCACCGTCGGCACACTGATGACCAATATGGCGGTTGAACTTGCTCTCAAGGCCAAAGGCGTTGAATTTGTTCGTGCCAAAGTCGGCGACCGCTATGTGCTCGAAGAGCTTGAAAAGCGCGGCTGGCTGCTGGGTGGCGAAGGCTCGGGCCACCTGCTGGCGCTCGACAAACACACCACGGGCGATGGTTTGGTCAGCGCACTGCAGGTCCTGCAGGCTTGCGTACGCAGCGGCAAAACCCTGGCCAGCCTGCTGGGCGATGTGACGCTGTTCCCGCAGACGCTGATCAATGTGCGGCTCAAGCCGGGCCAGGACTGGCGCTCCAGCGAGCGGCTCAAATCCGAAACGCTGGCTGTCGAGGCCGAGCTGGGCAACGCCGGCCGTCTGCTGATTCGCCCCAGTGGCACCGAGCCGCTGGTTCGCGTCATGGTCGAGGCACGTGATGCTGCCCAGGCGCTGGCTTGCGCAGAGCGTTTGTCGGCGGCAGTGCGGGGCTGAGTCGGAAACTCTTCTTGCTATTTATTCAATAGCTGGACATGCCCGGAATACGGGGGCCGCGGCCATTTTTGGCAGTTAAAGAGCCCGACTTTTGAGTGCACAGTCTTGCGGGTTGTTTCTGACGCCTACTTCGCGCCGTAGCCCATGGTTTGCGGCAGCCACAGCACAATCTGCGGGAAGAAGGTCATGGCCAGCAGCAAGAGCAGCAGCATGATCAAAAAGGGCCAGCCTTCCTTCATCATTTCGCCAATCGGGATGCCGGTCAGCGCCTTGGTCACAAACAGCAGCATGCCAAACGGCGGATGGATCAAGCCTATCATCATGTTCAGCACCACCAGCACCCCGAAGTGCACCAGGTCAACGCCCAGCAATTTGGCCGCCGGCAGCAGCATGGGCACAAACACAAGCAGCAGCACCGACACATCCAGAAAACAACCGAGGACCAGAAACATCACGTTGACCAGCAACAAAAATCTAATCTGGCTCAGGTGCATGCTGTCCACCCATTGCGCCATGGCTTGCGGCACGCCTTCGGCGGTGAAGGCGTAGTTCAGGATGAAAGAGCCGGCCAGTATCAGCGTGATGACGGCGCTGCCGCGCGTTGATTCCATCACCACACCCCAAAAGCTGCGCCAGGTCAGCGCGCGGTACACCACACCCGCCAGCAGCAGCGCGTGCAGGGCGGCCACGGCAGCGGCTTCGGTCGGCGTGAAGGCGCCGGAGTAAATGCCGCCTAGCAACACGATGGGCATGGACAACGGCAGGGCGCCGCGAAACGCAATGGCCGGCCATTCACGCAGCGGTATGGGTGCCTCGCGCGGCATGTTGCGTTTGACGGCAATGAAGTGCACCACCACCATCATCAAAATAGCCATCAAAAAGCCTGGCACGACGCCACCCAAAAAAAGCGCGCCTACCGAGGCGCCTGACACCATGGCATAGATGACCATGGGGATCGACGGTGGAATGATGGGGCCGAGCGTAGCGCTGGCGACCACGACGGCGCCTGCAAAGCCGCGTGAGTATTCAGGCTTTTTAAGCATCTGGCGGATTGTTACCAGGCCGGGGCCGGCGGCGTCGGCGATGGCGCTGCCGCTCATGCCCGAAAAAATCACGCTGACCAGAATGTCGACTTGCGCCAGCCCCCCGCGCATGCGCCCGACCAAGATGCGGCAGAAGTCGAAAATGCGTTCGCTGACCGTGCCGGCATTCATGATGTTGGCGGCAAACACAAACAGCGGCACTGCCAGCAGCACGTAGCTGTTGTACAGGCCGTTACCGATCTGCTCGGCCACCAGGCCCACGTCCTGGCGCTTGACCATGAGGTAGCCGATACCCGAGACAATCATTGAAAAGCCGATGGGCATGCGCAGCAGCATGCCGCCCACCAGCACCACGACCAGCACGGTGAGGCTGGCGCTCACAGCCGCAGCTCCGTTTCAAGGCCAATGCCGCGCAGCGCATTCCAGATGGCCCAGGCCGAGCGACAAACCAGCGCGGCCAGCAGCAACACGAAGGGCAGGAAGACCCACATAAATGAAACGCCAAGCACCGGCGTGCCTTCGCGGTTCATAAAGTGCACATAGTCCCAGCTGGCGGGGATGCCGCACAGTGCCAGGCCGCCGACCAGCAGGTTGCCGGTGATCTGCATGATCTGCCGCCCGCGTTTGCTGGCGTTGTTCCAGAGCAGGTCAAACACCACATGTTCGCGTTCAGGCACCACAAAAGCTGCCGCCCAGAGAATGATCCAGACATACAACACCACTGCGGCCTCGTCGGTCCAGGCCAGCGGTTTGTCAAAACCAAAACGCGCCGTGACCTGGATGACGAATACCAGGAACAGCGCCAGGAAAAGCCCGCCACCTATCGCGTTGGCGGTTTTTTGGAGCCGGTTCTTCACGGTTTAGCGGGTGGCGTTGATGCGCTCGATCAGCCCATTGGGCCAAACCTTTGCATAGTCTGAATTTTGGTAGGCCGCCTGCACCGCCTTGCGGAAGGTATCGACGTCCGGCGTGGTGACCTGCAGGCCTTGCTGCCTGAAAAACTCGACCAGCTGGCCTTCCTCCTTGATGCGGTTCTCGTTGTTGTACGCGGTCGCAACTTCGGCGGCTGCCTTGACTTTCTGGCGCTGGGCTGGTGTCATGGCGTTCAGGGATTTGTTTGAAATCACAATAAACAGACCGTCGACCAGATGGCTGGTCATCACCAGCTGTTTGGTCACCTCGTAGAACTTGGCTGCACGCACCGAGGGCAGCGGGTTGTCCTGGCCGTCGATGGTGCCGGTCTTCAGGCCCAGGTAAACCTCGCCAAAGGCCAGCGGCGTGGCGGTCGCGCCCAAGGCTTCGCCAAGAAACAGCCACTCCTTTGACCCAGGCATGCGCAGCTTGATGCCTTTGAGGTCGGCAGGCGTTTTGACATTGCGGGCCTCGCGCAGGTTGACCTGCCGCGTGCCCAGGTACACGGTCGATAGTGGCGTCACCTCCATCTTGCTGGAAACGGTTTTAAATATCTCCGTGCCGATGGGCCCGTTAAAGACTTTTTGCTGGTGCGCCGGGTCGCGGATGATGTAGCCCGCCGTGAAGACCGAAAACTCAGGCAGCAGCTTGGCGATGTCAAAGGCCGATATCGAGGACAGCTCCAGGTTGCCGCGTGCCATCGCAGCCGATTCTGTACCCTGTTTGAATAGCGACGCATTCAGGTTGATCTGCACATCAAATTCGCCTGGCGCGCTCTTGTCGAGTGTGTCCTTGAAGACTGTCCACATCTTCGCGTGCCAGTCGTCTGGTACCGCGGGCGTCGAGATGCGCAGCAGCACCTTTGGCGATTGCGCCAGCGCCGGCGTGGCGTTCAGCAGTGTGCCCAGCAGCAGTGCGGCCGAGGCGCCAGCCATCAGACCGCGGCGAAGCATTGAAGATGTCATCCATGTCTCCTTGTTTTTGGTTGCCCAGACTTTAAATCAATGCCGCGGGCGGGCGGTGGGGCTACCATAAAGCGATAAGCATAAAAGTGCGTCCCGGAATTCGCCGGATTTCGAGTATCCCCCATGAAAAGGGCATTCCATGGCTGATCCAGCGCCTGACGGCCTGCAGGTTTTTCAGGTCAATTACGCCGATGTGCGCCACGCCGCGGCGCTTGTAGAACTCCTCGACGCCTATGCGCAGGACGTGGCCGGCGGTGGCACGCCGCTGAGCGATTTTGCGATAAAGCACTTGATCAAAGCGCTGGCTGACCGGCCGCAGGCCTTTAGCGTGCTGGCTTTTGATGGTGCGCAGCCCGTCGGCCTGGTGAATTGTTTTGAAGGCTTTTCCACCTTTGCCTGCAAGCCGCTCGTCAATGTCCATGACGTGGTGGTGCTGGCAAGCCACCGGGGTCGGCGTGTGGGCGAGCAGATGCTGGCACTGGTCGGACAGCTTGCCTTGGCGCGCGGTGCCTGCAAGCTCACGCTGGAGGTGTTGCAAGGCAACCACAGCGCCAAGCGGCTGTATGAGCGCGTGGGCTTTACCGCCTATCAGCTCAACCCCGCTCTTGGTCAGGCGCAGTTTCTCCAAAAGTTGCTTGGCGAATAAACTTTACGGCATGAACGCCTCAAGCTCCTCCCTGTTTCGTACTGGCTTTGTGGCCGGTGTTGTGGCCTTTCTCGCCACGGTGATACTGCCGGTAGCGGCTGTCGCAGCCGATGAGCCAAGTGCTGCCGTAGAGCCGGTTTCATACAAATTAACCACGGGGCTTTACCAGCTCTCAGGTGGTGGGCTACCCGGCGGCCCAGGCCTCGACGTGAACCTGCGCGCCAGTGGCGGCTTTGGCAACGCCTGGATAGGCCTGTACCGCTCACCAGTACAAGATGTGACCCAGTCACGCGCCGGCTGGGACAGTATTTTCAAGCTGGGCCCTGTGCGCTTCATTCCATCGCTGCAGCTCGCTTCAGGCGGCTTCATCGGTGGCAGTGCTGCACTGGAGACTGGTGACAGCTGGTTTGCCGGAGTTGGTGTCGGGCGCACCAATCTGCGCAATTACGTCAACCTGAATTTCGACCCCAACGACGCCTTGATGCTGTCGGGAGGCTACCGTTGGAGCGACCATGAATCGGTGGCGCTGCAGGTGGTGCGCGACAACCGGCTGAACCCGGACCAGCAGCATGTGCATCTGGTTTATCGCACCCCCGTGGCCACCGACCAGCGTCTGACGCTGGACCTGCTGGCCAAGCAGGGTCTGGTGGCCGGTGTGCCGATACGCCGTATGGGTCTGTCGGTCGGTTACGACTGGCCGCGTTATTTTGTTCGCGTGGCATGGGACCCGCTGGTCAACTTCACCACGCAGGACATGCTGAGACTGTCGGTGGGAACGCGGTTTTAGCCTTCAATACCCGGTGCATCCGGTGCATCCGGTGCATCCGGCGCTGTGTCAGCGCCCCGTTCAGTGCCTGCTTCAGCCGCCCACACTCAGCCGCAATGCCAGCGCCGCCAGCGTAACCGCCAGCACCGGCATCGTCAGCACTATGCCGACCCTGAAGTAATAGCCCCAGGTGATGGTCATGCCCTTGCGCGCCAGCACATGCAGCCAGAGCAGGGTGGCGAGCGAGCCAATCGGCGTGATCTTCGGCCCCAGGTCACTACCGATCACGTTGGCGTAAATCATCGCTTCGCGCACGGCGCCCGTGGCATGGCTGGCGTCGATCGACAGGGCACCGACTAGTACGGTCGGCATGTTGTTCATGACTGATGAAAGCAGTGCCGTGAGAAAGCCGGTGCCAAAGGCTGCGCCCCAGATGCCGCCCCGCGCAAAAAAGTCCAGCCAGCCTGCCAGGTAAGCTGTGAGTCCCTGGTTGCGCAGACCGTACACCACCAGATACATGCCGAGGGAAAAGACAACGATTTGCCAGGGTGCATCGCGCATAACCTTGCGCGTGCTGATGACGCGCCCGCGTGCCGCCACCGTCAGCAGCAGTACGGACCCGGTTACCGCAATGGCGCTGATCGGCACACCTTTGGGCTCCAGCCAGAAGAAGCCGATCAGCAGCAAGGCCAGCACCGCCCAGCCCATGCGGAAGGTCTGCATGTCGCGGATGGCCGCTTTCGGCTGCCTGAGCTGCGTGACGTCGTAGGTTTGCGGAATGCTGCGACGAAAATAGAGTAACAAAACCACCAGCGCTGACAGCACCGCAGCAAAGTTGACGGGCACCATAACGGAGGCGTAGCGGCCAAAACCGATTTTGAAAAAGTCCGCCGAAACAATATTAACCAGGTTGGACACCACCAGCGGCAGGCTGCCAATGTCGGCAATAAAACCCGCCGCCATGACAAAAGCCAGCGTGGCAGCAGCGTTAAAGCCCAGCGCCAGCAGCATGGCCATCACAATGGGCGTCAGTATCAGGGCAGCTCCGTCATTGGCAAACAAGCCCGAGACTGCCGCGCCCAGCAGGACGATGAGCACAAACAGCCAGCGCCCGCGGCCCCGGCCCCAACGCGCCACATGCAGGGCAGACCATTCAAAAAAGCCGGCTTCATCCAGCAACAGGCTCGTGATGATGATGGCGATAAAGGTTGCCGTGGCGTTCCAGACGATGTGCCACACGGCTGCAATGTCCGCAAGGTGAACCACGCCGGTCGCCAGTGCAAGCAGTGCGCCTGCGGTTGCGCTCCAGCCGATGCCGAGTCCGCGGGGTTGCCAAATCACGAGGACGATGGTGAATAAAAAAATCAGTGATGCAACGAGCACGAGGGCTTTCTTGAGAATTTAAAATGGGCGCAAGGGTGGGGGCTGCGATGGCAGTGCGGGGCTTCAGCCGCTGATGCAGGCTTTGTCCCTTGCAGCGCCTGTGGCCTCACAAACTCCGCCTTCACAGCAGTGCTCCGTCAAATAGCCGAGCAGGGCGTTCATGTGGCTAAAGCTGGCGCGGTAGATCAGATTGCGGCCGCGTGCTTCGCTGCTGACGAGCCCTGAGTGCGCCAGCTCTTTCAGATGAAAAGACAGCGCGCTGGGCGCGACGCCCAATTGTTCGGCCATGCTGCCAGGGGTCAGCCCGGCCGGGCCGGCGACGACCAGGGCGCGAAACGCCCGTAGCCGCTGTGCCTGGGCCAGTGCCGCCAGCGCCTTGACGGCAGAAGCTTCGTCAAGGTCGATGGTATTGTCTAATTCAGTCTTTGCTTTCATAATTCAAATATAATTGAATTATTGAAACAAAGCAACCACAAAGACGGCATCACCATGGCAGACACCACTGGCATCACGATTTACCACAACCCCAAGTGCACCACCTCGCGCAATGTGCTGGCCCTGATCCGCAACACCGGCACCGAGCCTGAAGTCATTGAATACGTCCTCACCCCACCT